>VGZZ01000027.1 GCA_016872285.1 SAR202 cluster bacterium
GGGGTAGGTCATCAACACTACCTGGCCGGCGTAAGAGGGATCGGTGAGGACCTCCTGATAGCCCGTCATGCTGGTGTTGAACACCACCTCGCCGTGGGCGGCCTTTTCGGCGCCGAAGCTGTAGCCTTCGAAAACGGCGCCGTCTTCCAGGGCTAAGTAAGCCTTGCGTGGCATTAACCCTTCACCTCGATTACTTTGGAATGCTCAGATAGAGTGGGTGGGAAGCCCGCCGCTATGGCGGACTGCCTGTCCGGTAAGAAGCGCAGGCGCGAAAGCTGGTCCATCGATGAGACCATTAGCTCCTTTATCGGACGGGAATGAGTCTGGCCTGAAGGTATAAAATATTCCGCCGGCGCCTGACGCTCGCAGTACTTGCAGAGGAACCAGGGGGAGGGCTTGGAGTAGAACACCACCTCGGCATGGGCGTTTTGAGGCTCCTTGTTGACGACGCAGATGGGATTGACGCAGCGCAAACCCTCAGCGGCCACCAGGACCTGGGGCTTGCCAGGGGCGGTGTCTGTGGCGCGACGCCAAGGCTTGAGGCCCAGAATAAGCGATATGAGGGCCATGCGCACGGGCACGCCGTTCCAGGCCTGCTCGAAGTATTTGCTGCGAGGGTCCTGGTCCATATCGGTGGCAAGCTCATCGACTCGAGGCAGGGGATGCATAACGACAGCTTTGGAGAGGGAGGAACTGCTCATGATGCGGGCGTTGACTTTGGGGTAGGCCCCAGGCGCGCCGCTGCCTTCCCGCTCCTTCTGCTTGCGAGTCATGTACAAAGCCAGAGGCCGTCCTTTGGAGGCGAATTTAACCAGGGCGTCCTGCTGGTGTATGGCCAGCTGATGAGGCTGTGTGGGAGTCATGTAGACCGCGTTTAGAAAGGCGCTGTCGCCCTCACGCCCTTCAAAGAGCGCGCCCAGGTCCATGTCCTTGGCGCTGACACGCTCGATGGGCACGCCGTACTCGGAGACGATGCGCTGTTTTAGATAGTCCGGCAGGTCCAGACCCTCGCCGGGGACGAAGATGATTTGAGCGCCAAATCGCAGCAGGGCCAGGGTGAGCGAGTGGACGGTGCGACCGTTTTTCAAGTCGCCACAGAGGGCGACTCGCAGGCCCTCCAGAGCGCCGTGTTCCTTTTTAAGGGTCAGCAAGTCGCAGAGGGTCTGGGTGGGGTGTTCGTGGCCGCCGTCGCCGGCGTTGACCACGGGTACGGTGGCGTACTCGGCGGCCAGGCGGGCGGAGCCTTCCCAGGGGTGGCGTATGACAATGAGGTCAGCGTAGCCGCTCCAGACACGCATGGTGTCGGCCAGGGTCTCGCCCTTGGCGAGGGAGGACGTGGCGGCGTCGGCGGTAGTGATGGTCTGGCCGCCGAGGCGCTTCATGGCCGACTCGAAGGAGCCGCGGGTGCGGGTGCTGGGCTCGAGGAACAGGCTCGCCATGAGATAACCGGAGGCCAGGCCGTAGCAGGCCCGCAGGTCTTGCTGCATCTCCCCTGCCAGCTCCAGAACGTCCTCAATCTGCTGGTTGCTCAGGTCTTCTATGGTGGAAAGGCTGTTCTTGCGCATACCTACTCCTCCCTGTAGCGAATAAGGGCTACCTGGTCAACGCCATCGACTTCCTTCAATCGCACCTGGATCCGCTCGGACATCGACGTGGGCAGATTTTTGCCGACGTAGTCGGCGCGGATGGGCAGCTCGCGATGTCCCCTGTCCACCAGCACCGCCAGCTCCACCAGGCCGGGGCGGCCGGCGTGGGTGAGGGCGTCAAGAGCAGCCCTGGAGGTGCGGCCCGTGAACAGCACATCGTCAACGATAATGACTTTTCGACCGGCGACGGGTGCGGATAGGGGAGCCGCCTTGACCGGGCCGTTGGAGTGGTTGGACCGGTCGTCGCGGAAGGGCCGGGGGTCGAGGCACACCACGGGGACGGCGTCGCCCTCTAAATCGAGGAGCTTTTGGGCGAGGCGCTGGGCTATGGGGAGGCCTCGGGTGGGGATGCCGGCCAGCACCAGGTCATCGACGCCTTTGTGGCGTTCCAGCACCTGGTGGGCCATGCGGGAGAGGACGCGGCGCAGGTCGTCCTCGGTCATCAGTATTTTTGAGCTTATGGCTTCTTTAGTGTTTGGCAACTAAAAACCCCTTGTCGACGGCTGACAAGGGGTGCGCTGAGTCCACATCTAGTGCGGCCCTGCCTTGCCAGCCTCACCGGGCTGTATTTAAAGGTCGGTCCGTATCCCGCTATTAAGTTGAAATCAGCGTAGCAAAAGTTGAGGAGGATGACAAGGGGCAGTTTTGAGTTTTGGGGTAACAGAAAAACCTATCATTTCACATCGCTCTCTTCTGAAGGTCCCGCCTCTTCCACGTCCCTCTCGCCCTTGGCGGCCATACGCTTCCGAAATGCCGCAATCCTGCGCCAGCTTGTCCTATTGAATTTAGACTCTTCGATTTTTCTGCTCGCCAGGGTGCGGCCCTGTTCTTTCAACTGCTTTGCCAGAGTAGAAGGCTGGCCCAAAATTCGCAGCGCGTTTCTGGACCACCTGTCCAGCGTGAGCGGCAGCACTCGGGCTCCTGCGGCCGCCAGCAGGAGCCGCGGCGCCGATTCCAGCACCAGGGAGTTTAGGGCGATGCTCACAATGGCCGCGGCCACCACCAGCGAGAACATCTCCCTGGAGATGGCGCCCTGCTCCAGTCCAACGTCGGCGACGATAAAAGCAAACTCGCCGATCTGCGCCAGCAGGATCCCGCCTAGAACAGCCGTCACCAGGGGGTAGCGAAAGAGCTTTATCGCGGCGGCGGAAATCAAAGATTTCCCCAGGATAACGGCCGCTAATATCGCCAGGAACCACATGGGGTTTTGGGTAAGGCTATCGGGGTCGAAAAGCATTCCAATGGACACAAAGAAGAGGGCGGCGAAAACGTCCCGCAAAGGCATGAGCCTGGCGTCCATGTTATTCCGGCGGATGGCGTCGGCGGCGACGAGACCGCCCACAAAGGCCCCCAGGGTAAAGGACAGGTCTAGAGCGCTGAGGGCCAGCCCGCTCCCTATCGCCACGGCCACGGCAGTCAGCAGCGTTATCTCGCCTGAGTCGTACTTCCCCACCCAGTCAATAAGGCGGGGCCACACAAGACGACCGGTAAAAAATACAGCCGCAGAGACGCCGATGACTTCCAGGATAGCCAGAGGAAGCGAAACAAGTCCCTCGGCGTCGGCCCCAAGGAACACCAGCAGCAATAACAATAGAGGGACAGAGGAAAGGTCCTGGACTACGCTCACACCAAGGGCAATCCTGCCGTGGACAGAGTCGCCCTCGTTGCGGTCTTCGAGAATCTTGATAATGGCCGCGCTGCTAGTCTGGGCAAGAATAGTGCCCAACAAGATGCCTTCAGCCAGGCTCAGGTTAAAGACCGGCGTCAGAAGGATTCCAAGAAGGATGGTCAATACTATCTGCGCCAGGCCGCCGAAAAGGATCACAGGGCCCATCTCCCTAAATTTGGAAACAGGGAGGTTGGCGCCCATCACAAAAAGCAGCAGGGCAAGGCCTATCTGAGTGAGAAATCGCAGGCCCTCAAACTCCACCTCAGGACCGGGGGTGAAGGGGCCGAAGAGGGCGCCGGCTAGAAGATAACCCAGAATTACAGGCTGTCCGAGCCTGATAGCCACCAGACCGCCGATGGCGGCGGCCGCCACAATGATGACAAGGTTTACCAGGATGTCATATTCAGGACTCAAGAGACTCCGGCCATGTCCGTAGGGTAAACCTATCATAAGATACTAGTTCCAGGGCCGCAATCAAGCTTGATAGCCTCTTCCCCAAATGCTCATCATTGTTAGTATGACGGGTAACGGCTCGATAGGCAGACTTAATTGCGAAAGAATATCCCCTGGCGTATAATACGCCCAGTTTCTACATCTCTCCCCTACATATGTGAAAGGAGCGGCAATGGAGACAGGTACTACAGGTACTTGGAAGGTCAAAGTTGGACTGGCCCAGATGCTAAAGGGCGGCGTTATCATGGATGTGGTCACCGCTGACCAGGCTAAGATTGCTGAAGATGCCGGCGCCTGCGCCGTCATGGCCCTGGAGCGTGTGCCCGCCGACATCCGAGCCGCCGGCGGCGTCGCCAGAATGTCCGACCCCACTAAGATCATCGAAATCCAGGAGGCCGTGACTATTCCCGTCATGGCCAAGTGCCGCATCGGTCACTTTGTAGAAGCCCAGGTCCTGGAAGCTCTAGGCATCGACTATATAGACGAGTCGGAAGTCCTCACCCCCGCCGACGAAGACCACCACGTTTTGAAGCACGACTTCAAGGTGCCCTTCGTCTGCGGCTGCCGCAATCTGGGCGAGGCCCTGCGCCGCATATCCGAGGGCGCGGCCATGATCCGCACCAAGGGCGAGGCTGGCACCGGCGACGTGGTAGAGGCCGTCAGGCACAACCGCACCGTGCAGGACGAGATTCGTAAGATTAAGAACATGCTGGATGAGGAGCTGCCTACCGAGGCCAAGAACCTGGGCGCTCCCATTGAGCTGGTGAGGGAAGTGAAGAAGCTGGGACGCCTGCCCGTGGTGAACTTCTCCGCCGGCGGCGTCGCCACACCCTCCGATGCCGCGCTGATGATGCAGCTAGGCTCCGACGGCGTGTTTGTAGGCTCCGGCATCTTCAAGTCGGAGAACCCCGCCAAGATGGCTAAGGCTATTGTTCAGGCCACCACCCACTTCCGTGAGCCCAAGATTGTGGCCGAGGTCTCCAAGGGCTTGGGAACGCCCATGTCCGGCATCGCCGTAAAGAGCCTGACTGATAAGCAGCTACTGGCTACGCGAGGCTGGTAACACCCCAAACCTCCAACCTTGCCCTTGAAAAATAAGGAAAAGCTAATAGTAGGTGTCCTCGCCGTTCAGGGGGACTTCGCCGAGCACATCGCCATTCTTAAAAAGATAGGCGTCGAGACGCGGGAAGTCCGCCTCCCCAAAGACCTGGACGGCGTGGACGCAGTCATTATCCCCGGCGGCGAGAGCACCACCCTTCGCAAGCTCTTCGACCTCTACGGACTGACCGACGCCGTGACCAGGGTCGCCAAGAAGGGGACGCCCATCTGGGGCACCTGCGCAGGCATGATTATGCTGGCCGACAGGCTGACCGACGACCGTCCAGAGCCTCTCCATTTAATGGACATCACCGTTACTCGAAACGCCTTCGGACGGCAGGTGGACAGCTTTGAGGCGGACATAGATTTCCCCAAGGTCGGCAAGAAGCCTTTCAGGGCTGTCTTTATAAGAGCGCCCGCAATTGATAAAGTAGAAGAAGGGGTTGAGATTCTCGGAAAGCTCTCAGATGGCTCTCCGGTGGCCCTCCAGCAGGGAAACCTTCTGGTGACCTCCTTCCATCCTGAGCTGACTGAGGACACTCGGTTCCACAAATTTTTCTTGAGCTTGGTTAAACCGGCTAATGGAAGAAATAGATATAAGGACTAACCAGCCAGGGCCAAAAGTGTTGCAAGAACATTCACCGCCTACTAGCGAGAGTCCTCCCCAAAGGGAAAAACTCGTCCGAGACGATCTAGAGCTTCTGCTTGCTTGCCTGCCCCATCGCGTAGTCGAACCCCTCCGCCAGCGGCCCAACCTCAGCGACCTCCTGGAAGTTGTACTTGACCTGGGACGTCTGCCCGAAGCCCGATTCCCTGACTCAGACCTGGTCCTCGATTACCGCGAAATCAGCCAGGAGGACCTGGATTATGTAATTCAGCGCGTGGGGGACTTTGGCGAGGACAACCGCGCGGGCATTGAGCGGACGCTTCACCGAATATCAGTCATGCGGAACCGCAAAGGCCGCATTCTGGGCGTCACCTGCCGCGTGGGCCGCGCGGTGTTTGGCACTATTCGCATCATTGAAGACCTGGTGTTCTCAGGCAAGAGCATCCTGCTGCTGGGAAGACCTGGCGTCGGCAAGACCACCATGCTGCGCGAGGTTGCCCGTGTGCTGGCGGAGACGGCGCGCAGACGCGTTATTGTTGTGGACACCTCCAACGAAATCGCCGGCGACGGCGACATACCCCACCCCGCCATTGGCCGCGCCCGCCGCATGCAGGTCGCGTCGCCCAGCCAGCAGCATAACGTGATGATCGAGGCGGTGGAGAACCACATGCCGCAGGTCATTATCATCGACGAGATGGGGACGGAGCTGGAGGCGGCGGCGGCCCGCACCATTGCCGAGCGAGGCGTCCAGCTGGTCGCCACCGCTCACGGCAACACCCTCGATAACCTTATATTGAACCCGACGCTGTCAGACCTGGTGGGCGGCATCCAGTCGGTTACCCTGGGCGACGAGGAGGCCCGTGCGCGCGGCACCCAGAAGACGGTATTAGAGCGCAAGGCTCCTCCCACCTTTGAGGTAGTGGTGGAGATACAGAGCTGGGACAAGGTGGCAGTTCACGACGACGTAGCCAAGGTGGTGGACGCCTGGCTTCGGGGCTACCCCCTGGCGCCGGAGGTCAGGTCGATTGATGACCTGGGGCGCGTGAGGAAAGAACGCCACGCCGCCGTCACCCGAGACGTAGGCGTGTCCCAGCAAGGCCAGGGACGAGAGCGGAAGGGTTATAAGCGCCGCGAGCGGGAGTCCGCCCGCGGAGGCCGGCGGTGGGAGGATTCGGGCGGGAGAGTCGAGGAGGAGCCTGAGGAACGAGAGGTGAGGGAGATTCCGGGGACGCGGGTGTTCCCCTTCGGCGTAGGCCGCGACCGCATAGAGCAGGCGGCGGACGACCTTGGGATGTCGGTGGACGTGGTCAACGAGATGCGCAACGCCGACCTCATCCTTACCACCAAGACCCACTACAAGCGCGGCGCGCGCCTTATTCACAGCGCCGAGCAGGCCGGAAAGCCTGTGTACGTGGTGCGCAAGAACTCGGCCTCCCAGGTGCAGCAGGTGCTTCGCAGCCTGCAACGCAACGGCTCCTCCAACGGGCATGAGGACGAGTCGCTGGAAGGCGCTTTGCAGGAGACCCACGAGGCGGCGCGGCGGGTGCTGCAAGGGGAGGAGTTCGTGGACCTGGCGCCGCAGCGGGCTTATATCCGACGCCTGCAACACTTGCTGGCGGACCAGTACAACCTCTCCTCCACCTCCAGCGGCGCCGACCCTAACCGCCACGTCCGGCTTATGTCCAAGTAACGCGCTGTGGCCCCTTTCATCGTTTTCGAGGGGATTGACGGCTCGGGCAAGAGCACCCAGGCCTACGCCTTCCATCAGGCGCTGCTGAAGAAGGGCTACGACGCTATTCTGACGCGAGAGCCCGGCGGCACGCCCCTGGGCGAGACCATTGCCCATTGGCTCAAGACCGTTCCAGAGCGCACCAACCTGTCCGAGCTGTTCTTATTCGCCGCCAGCCGCGCCCAGCACGTGTCGCAGCTTATAAAGCCGTCGCTGGCCAAGGGCAAGGTGGTGGTGTGCGACCGGTTTACCGCGTCGACGCTGGCCTACCAGGGCTACGGCCGCGGGCTGGACCTGTCGCTGATTCGACGCGTCAACGCCGATGCCGCCGCCGGCCTAGAGCCGACGCTGACGGTGCTGCTGGACGCGCCTGTGGAGGTCATTGTCCATCGCAAGAAAGGCACCAAGCAGGACGTGATAGAGAGTTCCGGACGGGAGTTCCTGCAACGCGTCCGGGACGGCTATCTGGCGCTGGCTGAGGAGTCGCCTGAATCGTGGGTGGTGGTGGACGGGCGGGGGAGCCGTGAGGAGGTGGCGGAGAAGGTGCGGAAGGCGGTTGACAAGACGTTAACTGGTATGGCGTAGAATAACACTCGTCGCCAGTCCGCCATGAATATCGGCGGATGGAGGTGAAGCCATAGCGCACGCCCGTGTAAACGGTATCAATCTCTATTACGAACTTAAGGGGGCTTCAGGCGAGCCGCTGGTCCTGGTCCACGGCTCCTGGGGCAACTCCAACAACTGGGACATGGTCTTCGGCCCGCTGTCCGAGTCCTTTCGTGTCCTTACCTATGACCGCCGCGGGCATAGCCGCAGCGAACGGCCAGCGGGTCAGGGAAGCGTCCATGAGGACATCGCAGACCTGGCGGCACTGGTTGAGCATCTTGGCTTAGCGCCAGCCCATATCGCCGGGAACTCCTTCGGCGCTTCGATTGTCCTGGGATGTGCGGCTAAGAATCCAGGGTTGTTCCGCTCACTTATCGCGCACGAGCCGCCGCTCTTCTCAGTTATTGATGGGGAGCCAAAGTTTCGGGATATGCTGCGAGAGACCAAGGCTCGGATAGGAAGTGTCATCGAGCGGCTAAAGCAGGGCGATATGGCAGGCGGCGCAGAACAGTTTGTGAACACAGTGGCATTCGGTCCGGGGGCATGGGAACGTCTACCCGCAGTGACAAAAGAAACGTTTATAAGTAATGCAGTTACCTTCCTGGACGAGGCGAATGACCCGGATGCGTTGTCTATTGACCTCAAGGGCCTGTCCAAGTTCACGCGCCCAGAGCTCATTTCCCATGGCGACAGCAGCCCGCCCTTCTTCTCGCCCATTGCCGCTGGAATCGCCAAATCGATCCCAGGCAGCACTCAAAAGACCATAACAGGTGCGGGCCACGTCCCCCATCTGAGTCACCCAACGGATTACGTGGCGATGGTCAAAGGGTTTGTTCAGTCAGTGAGAGCGAAGGGTAAACCAGGCGCGAGACGGCGCTGAAGAGTTACCGCCCGCCCAGTACCCTCTGCACCGTCACACCCATCTCCCCCGGCGACGGCACCACGTGAGCGCCGGCGTCCTTCAGGGCCTTGTTCTTGGCCTCGGCGGTGGCGGCGGCGCCGGTAATGATAGCCCCCGCATGGCCCATGCGCTTCCCCGGCGGGGCCGTGGCCCCGGCAATGAACGACACCACGGGCTTCTTGAAGTTGCGCTTGATATACGCGGCGGCTTCCTGCTCCATAGAGCCGCCAATCTCGCCGATGAGCACCACCAGGTCTGTGTCGATGTCTTTGTTGAAGAGCTTGAGCACATCCACAAAGTTGGTGCCGATGAGCGGGTCGCCGCCGATGCCGACGCAGGTGGACTGACCGATGCCCAAGGCGCTGAGCTGGCTGACGCACTCGTAGGTGAGGGTGCCGCTCCGAGACACCACGCCGACTCGACCTGGGCGGTGGATAGAGCCGGGCATGATGCCGACTTTGCATTTAGCGGTGGGCGAAATAAGGCCGGGGCAGTTGGGGCCTAAGAGGCGGCTCTTGCGGCCTCGCAGGTAGCGGAGGACGCGGCCTGAGTCCAGGACGGGCACGCCTTCGGCGATGCTGACGATAAGCTCCACGCCCGCCTCGGCAGCCTCAATCATAGCGTCCTGGGCGAAGGGCGCGGGGACGAAGATTAATGTGGCGTTGGCGCCGGTCTCTCGGACAGCCTGGTCAACGGAATCAAAGACCGGGACTTTATCGAAGGCCATGGTACCGCCTCGCCCGGGCGTGACGCCAGCGACCACGTTGGTACCATATTCAACGCATCGCTGGGCATGGAAGCCGCCCTCGCGGCCCGTGATGCCCTGGATTAGAAGCCGGGTGTCTTTACTGACCAGGACGCTCATATTTCAATCCTCACTCAGCTCGTTAGCTGAGCGCAACGTTGGTAAAGCTCTCTTAAGCTGGGCCTCAAGTTCCAGCAAAGTGGTGGCGAAGAAGACATCCAGGCCGGACTGCGCCAGGATTTCGCAGGCCTGCTCCACGTTGGTGCCCTGAAGGCGGGCGATGATGGGAAGGCTCGCGCTACGCTCCTGGCAGGCGCGGACAACGCCCCGCGCGACGATGTCGCATCGCAGGATGCCGCCGAAGATGTTGATGAGGATACCCTTCACGCCCGAGTCCGAAAGCATAATGTTGACGGCCTTGACCACTTTCTCGTCGTCAGCGCCGCCGCCCACGTCCAGGAAGTTGGCCGGCGTCGCGCCTACCCGCCGCACCAGGTCCATAGTCGCCATGGCCAGGCCAGCGCCGTTGACCAGGCAGCCAACGGAGCCCTCCAGCTTCACGAAGGCCACCTTGGCCTCGTGGGCCTGGGCCTCGGAGGGGTCTTCCTGGGCCGGGTCGGCCAGGGCGGCCAGGTCAGGGTGGCGGAAAAGGGCGTCGTCCTCCAGGTCCACCTTGGCGTCGAGGGCGATGACCTTGCCGTCGGAGGTCACGGCCAGGGGGTTAACCTCCACCAGCGTGCAGTCCAATTCCATGAACATGCGATAGATAGCGGTAAGCATAGAACCTGCCGCCTTGGCCTGGTCGCCGCTGAGGCCCAGGGCGCGGGCGACGCGGCGGGCCTGGAAGGGCTGGAGGCCGATGGCGATATCCACGCCCTCGCGATATATCTTCTCGGGCTGCTTGGCGGACACCTCCTCGATGTCCATGCCGCCGGCGGCGCTGGCGATGAACACCGGCCCCTGGGCGGAGCGGTCTACCGTCAAAGCCAGGTACAGCTCTTTGGCTACCGAGGCGGTTTCTTCGACGAGGACCTTGTGGACAGGGACACCTTCCTTGCCCGTCTGGTGGGTGACGAGGCGGGAACCGATGAGCTTGCTGGCGTAATCGGAGGCGTCCTGAGGCGAGTTAACAAGCCGCACGCCGCCGGCCTTCCCTCGACCGCCAGCGTACACCTGCGCTTTAACCACGGCCTTGCCGCCCAGGTCTCGAGTCGCCGCTTCGGCCTCGTTGGGGGTGGAGGCGACGTGACCGCGGGGCGTCGGAGCGCCGTATTTGGCCAGCAGGGCCTTGGACTGGTATTCATGAATCTTGATGGCGAATAGTCCTATAAAAGTCTTGGGGTATTCTAGCGGCCTAATGGTGAATTGCCAACCCTTAAATGAGTAATCATTGAAATCGGGACTACGGTATGAAGCATTTCAAGGAGTTAAGAATTTAGGGGTTGATGCAACTTAATCATTGAAATGATGAAATTAGCCCTGTCTATACCCCTGCGCAATCGTTACGCTTGTCCTGTAAACCAATTCGAGTGAGGGGAAGCTATGACAAGGCAGGGTTTCCTAACCGAAAAGCCAACTGCCCAGCATTTGCCACAACAGCGGCAAAGGCAGGCGCTCCTGCTTATTCCTCAAGGCTGCCCTTATTGCAACGGCGACGTGCTCTTTTTCCAGGACGGGTCAAGCATCCTGTGGATGTGCCTGCAATGCTCACACTTTGAGCAATTGCCCGAGTCGCTGATAAAAGTCTAATCCCAGTAAAGAAAGGAAAGCCATGTACAAGCGAATGTTGATCACGCTGGACGGTTCGCCCCTGGCCGAGGAGGTTGTGGTCCAGGCTACGGAACTAGCGCTACAGTGTGAAAGCCAGGTCCTCTTGCTTCAAGTAATCGTGCCGGTGCGCTCAGTTATGGGGCCGGCAGAATTCGGCGCAGCGCCTTACGCGGACTATACAGAGGAATTCTTGAAGCGGACCGAGGAAGAGGCTAAGGCATACCTGGAATGGACAGCGCAGCCGATGAGGGAAAAGGGTATTGACGTCCAGTGTGTGACGGTTCGCGGACTGGCGGCGGAGGAGATCATTCGCTGTGCCAAAGACTACGGCGTCGACCTAATTATCATGGCCACCCACGGACGCAGCGGTATTGGCCGCATGGTCTTAGGGAGCGTGGCAGACGAAGTCCTTAGGAAATCGTCGCTGCCGATATTGCTCTACAAGCCTGGAGCGCAAAAGAAACAGGAAGAGAAGCCGGCTTCAGTCCAAAAGAACAAGGGATCTGGGCAGAGGTGATGGACTATCATAAGTAACACTACGAATTGCGCCTGCAAAAGTGCTAGCTTAAAATTCGGTATGACTAACAAAATGACCCACAGCAAGGTGCTGCAGTGCTGAAACAAGAGACTGAGTACACATCACTCAAGAGTCCAATTGACGTCATGTACCTTGTTCACAAGGCCCTTCGGGCACATGGCGCCCGGGCTGAGGACATGGTCCGAAACCTGGACGCGAACGAAAGCCTGCACGGGTTTCGCAGTCACTTTAACGAATGGGCCTCCGCCCTGGCTTATCACGCCATTATGGAGGATGAGTTTATGACCTCCGTAATGCCTAAGCTACCTCAAGTTAACGAAAACGAAGAAAGCCACCGCAAGCTAGAGCAGCGGCTTGAGGCAGTGGTTAAATGCCTGGACAGCGAAATAGGCAAGCAGCGCCTGGTCGCCAGCACTCAGCGCCACCTCTATGGCGGGGTTGTCTCCTTACAGATAGCGCAAGATGACCATCTAGAGGAGGAAGAGGAGTTTGTGCTGCCCCTAGTCCGCCAGCACTTCTCCGACCAGCAGCAAACAGCTATAATCCGGCGCATCCTCATCGACGACCAAGCCGCCGATTGTCTATGGGTTCTCAAGTGGCTGGGGCGAAACTTGACCACAGGCGAGCGCCATCTTATTGAAGCCCTTCGTATGGACAACGTTCCAGCAGATGATATGTGGGGCTAGGGCCCGGGCGAAAAAGGGATGGCAGCAAACCGACCGCTAATCCCGATTTAGAAGGCGATGGCTGGAGGCGAAGGCCACGGCTTCCAGGGCGGTATGCACGCCCAGCTTACTAAGAATGCTCTGGATATGATTACGCGCCGTGGTGCGGCTGATAACCAGGTCGTCAGCAATGGCCTTGGAGTTCTTGCCCTTGCACATCTGTCGCAGGACTTCAACTTCTCGCGGGGTTAATTCCTGATTAGGTCCGGGCGATGAAGCTGGCGCAGTGGGCGACGCTGGCCTTAATGACCCGGCGGCGAGTTGGGCCAAGCGAGACAAGAGGTCCTGGTTTGCCATCTGGGTGGAGACATCCCGGAAGATGTGAACCATAGAGGACAGCTTGGCGTCACGAGATGGAATTACGATGTGCGTTATGCTAAGCCAGATAGAACGTCCATCTTTGGTTTTAGTAGCCACCTGAACTGACGGCGGAATGCCGTGTGTCTTGCCTATTTGCATAACGCGACAGTCCATTTGGCAGACGGTATGACCCGCTTGGTCCATGCCGCTGACGACTGCAAAACAGGGCTTGCCTATTACCTCTTTCGCAGAGAAGCCTAGTATCTGTTCAGTAGCCTGATTCCAGAGCATGATGCGATGAGAGCTGTCCACCACAAACACGCCATCCTCCGTTCGAGTGAACAGTTCCAGGACCTCATCATCTCGCTCCAAGTTCAGTTTTGTAGCCTTTGGCATCTCCATGAATCATCCCTTACAGCCTTTGCGAAGCCACACCATTTTAACATGCGTTCCGGTATCTGATGCATTCTACCTATTCATTTAGTGCTTTCTCTTCATGCGCTCCACAGACGCGGCATCGATAATTTGTGTAGCAAACTCGAAGGAGTAAGGATATGAGCCTCAGAACTGTCAGCAAAATAGCCGTGGTTATTGCCATAGCTATGGGCCTGGGAATGATGGCCATGGGGGTCGCTTTTATAGTCCTGGGCGCGGAGGCAAAGAGCGATATTCGAGCCGCCCTGCGCCAGGAGGAGGTAATCACCAGCGCCGACGCCTCCATTCCGGGGGTGCCGGTGGAGGACGTGCAGACAGCAAGGGCCCAGGCGGAGGCTATTGAGGCCCATACCTTCGGGAGGTTTGGGCCTTACTCTTCGATGCAGCGCGACGACCCCAACCGGCAGGTGTATCTGAACGGGCTTACGCTCCGCAACTCGCTGAACCTGACAATCGTTGGATTCGGAGTGGGAGACCTGGCTATTGGAATGGGAGCGGTGACTGTGGTGCTGGGGCTGATCATCGCGGCGCTGGCCGTGCCCGTCCACGTCTTGGTAATGCGAGTCACAGGGGAGAGATAAGGCATGACAACGCCAAAGCTTAATTCAAAATCTATCTACCTCTTGGTGGCAGTCCTGAGCTTGATAGCACTGGCTATAGGCTGCACCGCTGTGAGAGCGGACCCGACGCCCACGCCAACGGCTACAAAGGCGCGTACACCCACACCCAGCCCCCGGCCCAGCCCAACGGCGACACCTACGCGGCAAGCTGGCGACGGAGGCTCAGGCTCTCCTGCGGGGACCTCGTTTACCTTGACCACAGGGCTTTCCCAGGGAAAGCTGGTCTTTGTAGGCAAAGGCGGCGCCATTGACGGCCAAGTTAACCCGGTCCTACGAGTGCCCGTGGGCCGACCGGTGCAAGTGACGCTGGTAAACGGGGACGGCATCCAGCACGACTTTACGGTGCCTGACCTGAACGCCAAAACCGACTATGTTACGACGGTAGGGCAGTCGACGACCGTCACATTTACTGCTAACAAAGAGAGCCAGTTTGTTTACTTCTGCTCAGTGCCGGGCCATCGACTGGCGGGCATGGAGGGTTTAGTAATTGTGGGCGAGGGCGGCCAAGACCCGGGTACAAAAGCGCCAAGCGTGGTTAAACCGCCCACCGATCTGCCCGGGCCGATAGGCCGTCGGGAGCCGCAGCATGTGCCGGTAGCGCTGGAGGCTATAGAGACTGAAGGACGGCTGGCTGACGGCGCAACCTATACCTATTGGACTTTCGGCGGAACAGTGCCAGGGCCTTTCGTCCGTGTGCGTGCCGGTGACACAGTTGAGTTGAAGCTAAAGAATCTGTCGTCCAGCACTACCGGCCACTCCATAGACCTGCACGCCGTTACCGGACCCGGCGGCGGGGCGGTGGCTACGCAGGTCGCGCCGGGAGAGGAGAAGTCCTTCACTTTCAAGGCCCTTAATCCAGGGCTGTACGTGTACCACTGCGCAACACCTATGGTAGCCCATCACATATCCAATGGCATGTATGGGCTTATCTTGGTGGAGCCTGAGGATGGCCTGGCGCCGGTGGACAGGGAGTTCTACGTAATGCAAGGCGAAATCTATACCAGGCAGCCCCACGGCACCAAGGGACATCTGGATACCAGCATCGACAAAATGTTGTCGGAGGATGCCGAGTACTTCGTCATGAACGGGGCGGTCGGCGCGCTGACGCAGGAACACCCGCTGAAGGCCAACGTGGGTGAGACTGTGCGGATCTTCTACGGCGTCGGAGGGCCGAACTTCACGTCCTCCTTCCACGTCATCGGCGAAATTTTCGATCGGGTATACAACCAGGGGTCGCTGACTTCAACGCCACTAACCGATGTTCAGACCACGCTGGTGCCGGCGGGAGGCGCCGCTATGGTGGAGTTCAAGGTGGAGGTGCCCGGAAGGTACATACTGGTGGACCATGCCCTTTCCAGGGCGGAGCGCGGCCTGGCAGGATATCTGATAGTAGAGGGCGCGCCAAATCCGGAGGTATTCCAGGGAAATGCCGAAGGAGGTGGTCATTAGCAAATGAAGAAGTTTGGAGGTAATAAGTAACGGCCGGACTTTTGGAGATGCAACGCTTCCCTGGCTTTCAACTAAATTAGGGGTTTAGCCCGATGTGAGGAGACTGAGATGAACAATGAGATAACTACCCTAAAAAGTTCCATCGACGTGATGCACCTGATTCATAAGGCCCTAAGAGGGGAGGCAGAGCGTGTGGTTGCCACGGCTGACGACATGGCCACAGCAGACGACCTGAAGGCCGTGAAGGAGGGTTTCAACTTCTGGGCAAAGGCTCTGGGGTACCATGCCGTCAACGAAGACAAATACATGACGGGGCCTATCGCTAATTCCATGATCGCCAGAGAGAATGAAGAGGAACATGCGCGCCTTGGCGAGCGCATAGGGAATACAGCGACATGCTTGAGCAAGGAGTTCAGCGACGGCAACCTCAGTATACGCGGACATAGACACTTCTATGGCTGCGTGGTCGCTTTACAGGTAGCCCAAAACGCCCATCTGGAGGAGGAGGTGGAGTTTGTGCTGCCCTTGGTGAAAGAGCGCATGGCTGATGAGCAGCAATTAGAGATAGCTCTGAGGCTGCTATGGGATGAAACCGCCAAGGACAAACGTTGGGTAGCCGCTTGGGTTTCAAAGAGCCTTTCGGCAAGGGAAAAGAAACTGCTGGCAGACCTGGAAGAGGAACTAACCAAGGAAACCGTGGAGGGTATCTACCTGCAGTAGTATGAGGCACGTGCTTCGTCGGATAGAAGAGTCTACAGCACAAATCTTAAGGGCCTGGAATTATTCCCAGGCCCTTAAGATTACGGACAAGGTGTAACTATTATCTTCGCGCGCCTGCCTCTTCCATGGCCCCTACCTGCTGGAGCATAGTCACCATGTCAAAGTAATGGCGGGTCTCTTTTATCTTTCCACCCTGCACGGTGGCGACCATGGAAGCGGGCAATTTTACTCGCTTACCAGAGGCTGGTATCGAGTTGCCGGGCATTTGGATGGCTCCCCTGTGAGTCCCTTCCCAGGTTATTTCCGCCACCACGCTATTGCCGCTGGCAAAAATATTGCGGATGGTGCCTCTGGCATCGTGGAAGGCCTTACGCCACTCCTGGTCTGCCTTAACTATCTCGTCTGCGCCCTGGATTCGCCGCTGGGTGCCCGTTTCCTCATAAACACTGTCCTGCGTAAGAGTCGCTTTGAAACGCTGCCAATCGCCGGCATTAAAGGCTTCGATATTCTCTTTTAATACCCTGGTCACATCCTGCTGCGTCATATGCCACCTCACCAGTGAATTTCCCCTTAAGACGCGCTGAAGGCTATCTAGGGACGGGACGAGGCTATCACCGTCCGTCGTGCCTAGTCAATGTCGGCAAAGGCTTGCCTGGCAGGCCGAATTACCAGGAGATTTTGACGACTACACCACGAAATGCGTCGCGGCGGATGCCCGCTCAATATCAGGGGTGGAGGCAAGGACTACGCATTGACGGCATACTTTATCTCGGATACATTGGCCCAAAGCCTAAGCATACCCAACAAGGAGCCGCCATGGCTGACAAAGAGACCATCGGATTCATTGGCCTGGGCATCATGGGACAGCCCATGAGCCTCAACCTAATCAAGAATGGCTATAAAGTGGTGGCGTGGAACCGCACCAAGAGCAAAACCAAGCCCGTGGCCGACGCCGGCGCCGAGATAGCGGCGTCGCCGGCGGAGGTGGCGCGGAAGGCCAGGGTGGTCATAACCATGGTGGCCGACTCGCCGGACGTGGAGGCGGTGGTGCTGGGCAAGAACGGCGTCATCGAGGGCATACAGCGCGGCGGAGTGCTTATCGACATGAGCACGATTTCGCCCAAGATCACGCGGACGATTGGGGCGAAGCTGGGGGAAAAAGGAGCGTCGATGCTGGACGCGCCGGTGACCGGCAGCTCGTGGGCGGCCAAGGACGGCACGCTGTCGATAATGGTGGGTGGAGACGGGCCGGTCTTCGAGCGGTGCCTGCCCGTCCTGCAAGCCATGGGCAAACGAATTATTCATATAGGGCCCGCGGGCAGCGGCCAGTCGGCCAAGCTGGTAAACCAGGTCCTGGTGGCAGGGACGCTGGCGGCGGTGTGCGAGGGGCTGCTGCTGGGGGCCAAGCTGGGAGTGGACCTGGACAAGACCTTCCAGGCTATCACCGGCGGCGCGGCCAACTCGTGGCAGTTGGAAAACCTGGGGTCGAGGTTGTTGAAGCGGGACTTCGCGCCCGGCTTCGCGGTGAAGCTTATGCTCAAGGACCAGCGGCTGATAAACGAGGCGGCGCAGGAGATGAACCTGCCGATGCCAGTGTCGTCGGTGGCGAGGCAAGGCTTCTACGCCCTGGGGCTGCGGGGACTGGGCGAGGAGGGAACGCAGGCTTACGTGAAGGTGCTGGAGGAACTGGGGAAGGTGGAGGTGAAGGGAGGCGGAGGGGACTAGTTTCGCCCGTTCCTCAGCCTCCGCCACGCCTTTAACACCTGGGCGTCCCGGGGGAAGGCCAGGGGCGGCAAAGCGTCGAGCGGGAAGAAACCCACGTCCTGGACTTCATGCGTCGCGGCGATAACACTTCCGCCCACCGCACGTCCATCAAAGGCGGCCAGGACCACCGGGTGGCCCCGCTCGGAGAACAGCCCCACCAGCCCCCGAATCTCCACCGTCAGCCCCGTCTCCTCTCGAACCTCCCGGGCCGCGCCCTCCTCTACGGACTCGCCCCGGTTCACATACCCACCTGGAAAGCTCCAGAGGCCCAGGCCTGGCTCGGTGTTGCGCTTCACCATCAGCACCCTGCCGTCGCGTTCGACGACCACGGCGGCGGCCAGCTTGGGGTCGTAGAAGATGACCTTGCCGCAGGCGGGACACACGGGGCGCGGCGTGCCATGGGCGGCACGGACCTCCAGGGGCGAGGCGCATTTAGGGCAGTAGCGGTCGTCCTGAAGCATGGGGAAAAGATAGGGGTTGGGGAACTAAAAGTCGAGAGCGCACGTAAGGTATCATAGGCAAAATAGAAAGGTGGGTTATGTTTATCAAAATCGCGCTCCTCTGCTTGAGCCTCCTAGCCTTATCGATTACTGTGGCCTGCGGCGACGACAGCGATACGCTTTCCATCCCCGGCTCGCTGGAGGCGCAGACCATCCACGACCGGCTGGCTATTCAGCTCTACTGGCCCGAAGCCAACGGCGCGCCCGACGCCATCATCATCGAACGCTCCAATACCGGCCGCGACGGCCCGTGGGTCAAGACCGCGACCATCGCCGGCGAGCACACCACGTATATCGACCAGGAGGGCCTGTCCAATAACGTCACCTATCACTACCGGGTCAAGGCGAGGCTGGGCAGCAACGAGTCGTCTTATTCCAACGTGGTCAGCGCCATTGCCACGTCCCTGCCAACACCGCCGCCGACAAGGTAGCTGTCCATACAAGGGCAGATCGAAAGCGGCGCGTGTTGTTTTTTATCGCCCATCCCTCTAAAGGGACAGGAGACTAGGCGGCAGGTGTTGTCCCATTGAATGAAAGCAAGATAGGCTTAGCAGTAATTACCAGCCAGCGCAGCCGCTAAGTAGAATGGGCTAAAAGGGAGTGGATTTAAGGGGGCGAAAAGTCGGATTATGCCAATGCCGCTCAGGCTCAGGTCACTTCTATGGCGACTCCAACCCTTGCTCCCACAACGCCAATGCCTTAAGAACTACCCAGTCCTAATCTGAATGGACTATCGACTTCAAGCCATGTGACTGAGACACTTCTCATAAATTTTTACTGCGCATTTAGTCTCAAAGCCGCCTGCTAAACGGTCTGTTTAGATGGTTAACCTGTAACTGCCATCTCAGAACCTTATAGCAGTAATCCTGCGGATCCCCTGGCCGCAGCAAAAACGCATGGAGATAACTAAATGATTTCATGGCGCCTATGGAAGGTCGCGACCGCAGTGCTAGCCCTTCTCGCCGCCACCTTCAGTGGCGGCGGCGTTATAATGGCGGAGCACACCAGCGGCGGCGACCTGCTGCCGGACCTGGTCACCGTAGCGCCCAGAGAGATGGAGATCAAGACTGTGGGCGGCGAGAAACGCCTCTACTTCACCAATGAGGTTATCAACCAGCACACGGGCGTCCTGGAGATCTTCCCGCAGACCTTCTCAGGCAGTGACAATAATGACTGCGACGGCGATGGCAACGCGTCTAACGACCGCATTGTCTCCCAGAGGATTTTCCAGGACAACAACGGCAACGGGATATTTGTCCGGGGAACGGACACAAGCTCCCGGACTGTGAAGGCAGGCTGCATGGTGTACCACCCTTCTCACAACCACTGGCACTTTGACGAGTTCACACACTACAGGCTGGCCAATCTATCCGGCGGCACGGTTTCCCAAGGGTCAAAACAGTCCACCTACATAGAGGACACGGCGCCAAGATACAACCTGGAGGGCCAGCCCAGCTCCAAGTACTACGGCGAATGCGCCTCCACCAGGGCCCAGGGACTCTCGGTAGGCTGGGGCGATATATACCGCTCCACCCTTCCAGACCAGTATATAAGCATCGCGGGAGTGGCTAACGGAGAGTACTGCCTTTTCTCCACCGTCAATCCAGACCGCAGGCTGCTGGAGACAAACCACAACAACAACGGCGCCGCACTGCGCATTACGATTAACGGCTCCA
The DNA here is from genome assembly GCA_016872285.1 of SAR202 cluster bacterium. Lineage (NCBI taxonomy): Bacteria > Bacillati > Chloroflexota > Dehalococcoidia > SAR202 cluster bacterium. Next base: position 19,952 of record VGZZ01000027.1, read on the forward strand.
CCGTGGCCGCCTCCAGCAACAACTCGTGCCCCAGCAGCAACCCCGCTCCCTTACCCCCCTCCCATACGGTCTACGACAACAGCCTGCGATGGGACAATTGGAGCTGGAGCACCACAGTGAACCCCAATAACACGTCGCCGATATATTCCGGCTCCAGGTCCATGGCGGTAACTTACAACAGCGCGTGGGCCGGCCTTTCGCTGCGCAGCGGGGGTCTGGACACCTCCTCCTCATCCCACCTGCACTTCGCCATCGCTATCGGAGGACAGCCGCTCTCTCGAGTTGTGGTGACACTGTACGGCCTCGGGGACGACGTCCTGGGGTCCGTCGACCCCACGGACTACGCCACCGGCGGGGCCAACGACTGGTTTAGCGTATCCATTCCTCTAGGCGACCTTGGGGCGGACAACGCCACGGTCACCCGCGTAAACATTCAGGACAATACCGGCGGCGCCCAGCCCACCTTCTATGTGGACGAATTGGGATTCCTTAGCCAGTCCGGTCCAGGCGGCGGCGATCCTCCGCCCCCGCCTCCACCCCCCGCTTCCTCAGGGGTGGTGTACGACAACGCGCTTCGCTGGGAGGACTGGAGCTGGGGCACCAGCGTCAATCCCGGCAACACGTCGCCATACACCCATCTGCAATTCGCCATAAATATGGGCGGGCAGCCCTTGTCGGGGCTTCAGGTGTCGCTGTACGGTACGTCCGGCAGCCCCATCACCCAGGTCAACCCGCAGAATTACGACAGCCCCGCCGGCGGAGGGTGGCTCACCATCAACATCCCGCTGACAGCCCTTGGCGGCGCTAACACCACTATTACGCGCGTCCAGGTGCAGAACTCCACCAGCGCCGCGCGGCCTACCTTCTACATCGACGATATGAGCTTCACAGGCGACGGCGGCGGGGAGCCTCCGCCTCCACCGCCCCCAGGCGGGTCTACGGCCACCGTCTACGGCGACTCACTGCAGTGGGCCAACTGGAGCTGGGGGAGCAGCCTTAACCCCAACGCCACGTCGCCCGTCTTCGCCGGTTCCAACTCCCTGGCGGTGACCTACAACTCGGCCTGGGCCGGCCTCTCGCTGCATCACTCCGGGCTGAACACATCCTCCTATACCCACCTAAGATTCGTTATACATCTGGGAGGCGGGCAGTCGCTGTCCTCCATAGCCGTGTCCCTCCACAACACCTCGGACACTCCCATAACCGAGGTCAATCCTGCCGACTACGACACCTCCGCCAGCGGCGGCTGGCTTCAGTCGCGATTCCTCTGTCGGCCCTGGGAGCGAGCAACACCACCATCACCAGGGTTACAATTCAGGAGAACAGCGGCGGGTCTCAGCCCACCTTCCACATCGATAACCTGGCTTTTACCAACTAACGGCGCACTGAAGCTACGGACTAAGGCCCTCTTCGATGAATCGAAGAGGGCCTTCTATTTTTGAGTTGCCCCTAATGGCGCGCCTGCTCTAAAGTAGTAGGGATGTCTAATAGGCAGGTTGAATGAAAGCCACCGTTTCACAGGCGAGAGAGCTAGAGCATGAATTGAAGAAGGTTGTCAGCGGCGAGGTCCGCTTCGACGCCTTCTCGCGAGTCCTTTACAGCACCGACGCCTCGATTTATCAGATGGAGCCGGTGGGCGTGGTGGTGCCGCGCAGCGTGGAGGATGTGCTGGCGACGGTGGACGTCGCGCGGCGCGGCGGCGTGCCGATACTTCCTCGCGGCGGCGGCACCAGCCTGGCGGGCCAGACGGTGAACCACGCCATTGTCATCGACTTCTCGAAATATATGGACGGCGTGCTGGAAGTGAACCCGGAGGAGCGATGGGTGCGGGCACAGCCGGGGATTGTCCTTGACCAGTTGAACCGGCAACTTGCCAAACACGGCCTTAAGTATGCCCCCGACCCCTCGACGGCCAACCGCGCATCGGTGGGCGGCGGCATCGGCAACAACTCCTGCGGCAGCCACTCGGTGATTTACGGCAAGACGGGCGAGAACGTGCTAGGTGTCAAAACAGTCCTGTCTGACGGTTCCCAGGCCAGCTTCAGCGAACTATCTGCTCCCGAGCTCGAAGCCATGCTCAGCGGCGGCGGCTTCGAGGCGCAGGTATACCGGGGGGTGCTGGACATTGCGCGCCGGCATAGGGACGAGGTGCAGAAGCGGTACCCCAGGATTTCAAGGCGGGTCAGCGGCTACAATCTTGACCGATTCATCGATCCAGCCACAAGCAACATGGCGGACATGGTGGTGGGGTCGGAGGGGACGCTATGCGTCATCACCGAGGCCAAGCTGAAGCTGGTGCCCCGGCCCAAGCTGACCGGCCTGGCGGTGGCGCATTTCGACGACTTGGCCGAGGCCTGCGCCTCCGCGACGACCATTCTCAAGCACGGGCCGTCGGCGGTGGAGCTGATAGGGCGCATGTTATTAGACCGCACCCGCGAGTCGCCCGGCTTCTCGCGCATGATGACGTTCATAGAGGGGCGGCCCGACGCCGTGCTGGCCGTCGAGTTCTATGGCGAATCGCCAATCGAATTGAAGGACAAGCTGGAGAAGTTCAAATCGGACCTGCAGCGCCAGCGCCTGGGCTATGCCTGCGCCAATCTCACCGACCCCGCGGCCCAAGCCAACGTGTGGAACATTCGCAAGGCTGGCGTCGGCTTGCTGATGAGCGTTCGCGGCGACGCCAAGCCTATCCCCTTCGTCGAGGACACGGCGGTGGACGCCCATCGCCTGGGCGAGTATGTGCGGCGCTTCGACAGCATCGTCAAGGCCCACGGCACTACGGCGGGCTACTACGGCCACGCCAGCGAGGGCTGCCTGCATATCCGGCCCATGGTGAATTTGAAAACGGGCGAGGGCGTGAAAACTATGGTCGCCATTGCCAACGAGATTGGCGACCTGGTGAAGGAGTTCGGCGGGGCCTTCAGCGGCGAGCACGGCGACGGCATTGTGCGCGGCGTGTGGACCGAGAAGATGTTCGGCCCGGCGATTTACCAGGCCTTTAAAGAGGTCAAGGCGGTCTTTGACCCGCAGAACATTATGAATCCGGGCAAGATTATCGACTGCCCGCCCATGACTGAGAACCTGCGTTTTGGCGCGGGGTATGAGTCCACATTGAAGCTGGCGACGGCCCTGGACTTCAGCGCCGACTATGGCTTCGACGGCGCGGTGGAGATGTGCAACGGCATGGGGGCCTGCCGCAAGGCCGACGGCGCCATGTGCCCATCTTATATGGTGACAAAAGAAGAAGAGCACTCTACGCGCGGGCGTGCCAACCTGCTGCGGGCCGTGCTATCCGGCCAGCTCCCCACCGGCGACATGACCTCCCATCGCCTGTACGAAGCCCTGGACCTGTGCCTCGAATGCAAGGGTTGTAAGGGCGAGTGTCCGTCGTCAGTGGACATGGCGAAGCTGAAGTACGAGTTCCTCAATAACTACCACAAAGCCCACGGGATACCCCTGCGGGCTCGGCTCTTCGCCAACATCCGCACGCTGAATCGATGGGGCCGCAGGTTGGGGCCGCTAGCCAACCTCGCGCCCAGGCTCCCCGGCGCGCGGTGGCTGCTGCATTCGATGGTCGGCATACACAAGAATCGCTCGCTGCCCCGCCTGTCGCCGAATACCTTCAGCGCGTGGCATAAACGTCACACACCCCTCAGCGGCGGCGCCAAGGGTACCGTGGTGCTGTTAAACGACACGTTTATGGAGTACAACACGCCGTCGGTGGGCGCGGCGGCGACGGAGCTTTTGGAGAAGGCGGGGTTTAAGGTGGTGCTGGCAGAGCGGCTGGAGTGCTGCGGCAGGCCGATGATTTCCAAGGGGATGCTGGAGCGGGCGAGGGAGAACGCGCGGCGCAATGTGGACCGCCTGCTGCCTTATGTCAAGCAAGGCGCGTCGATTGTCGGCTGCGAACCGTCGTGCCTGCTGACGCTGCGAGATGAATACCCGGACCTGTTAAAAGACGAGGCTTCGAAAGAGGTAGCCAGGGCAACTTATCTAATCGACGAGTTTTTGGATCGGCTGCGAGAGCAGGGGAAGCTGGATTTGAAGTTCAAGGACACGGCTAAGAAGGTGCTGTTCCACGGCCACTGCCACCAGAAGGCCCTGGTGGGCACGGCGGCGTCGCTGAGAGCGCTGCGCCTGCCGCCCAAGTACACCGTCGAGGCGGTGGACGCGGGATGCTGCGGCATGGCGGGCAGCTTCGGGTTTGAGAAGGAGCATTACGACGTGTCCATGGCTATCGGCGGGCAGCGGCTGTTCCCGGCGGTCAACGCCAAGGGCGAGGAGTGGGAGGTGGCGGTGATGGGCATATCCTGCCGCCAGCAGATCGAGCACGGCACTGGGCGCAGGCCGCGGCATCTGGTGGAGGTGCTGAGGGAGGCGGTGGAGTAGATGCTTTTATGCAGCATACCATCCTGCCAGAATAGCTAGCGAATTCGTATCTGAATTGGCAATTCTTTTGACGCTTTAATTACTCGTTTAGAGGGTTTCGACAGGATTCTGTCGGGTTGTAAAAATATAGATGTTCAGTCTTGACAGTTATGTGCGGAGGCCGAACATGAAGTTCTGGGTAACTGCTATCCCACTATTGTTATCGCTTGGGGCCAGCGTGCTTGTCGCTGCGTGCGGGAGCGAGTCAAAAACGCCCACGGCGACGCAAAATCCCGCAGCTACACCAAATCCCACAGCCACATTACAAGCCGAATCTCCAGGGGCTATAGAAACGGAAGAACCTGGAGGGCAACAAGTCCTCACAGCGGCGCAACAGCTCGTAAACGACGGCGTTAAACAACATCTCTCGGGGAACTACAGCGCTGCAATTTCTCTATACAATGTGGCCCTGCGCCTGGATGGAAATCGAGAAAAGGCCTATCTCAACAGGGGGTTCGCCTACGTCAGGTTAGGTGAGCTTGAAAGAGGCATTGAAGATTATGACAAAGCCATTGCACTAAAGCCGCAATGGGCAACTCCATACGCTAATAAAGCTGATGCGTTGGTGGACCTCAACCTACCTCAACATGCCTTGGAAAGTGCGAACCAGGCCATCAGGCTGGACGCTAATCTACTCCACGCATACGCCAACAGGGCGAGGGCTTATACCCTTTTAAGAAGGGACGCCGATGCCGCCAAAGATGTTACAAAGGCGATCCAACTAGGATATTCCAAGAGCAAGCTCGAAACGGAAATCACCAGATTAAAATCTATCCGCGTGGGCGCTACCGCTACTCCGCGGCGCTAGGTTAGAGAACGACGGATAGGGTCCGTTCCGAAAAAAGGCCGTGGTTCAAATCCCACGGCCTCAAAATTTTCTGTAGTGGTTTAAACTACACCCCCACGCCCAACTCCCTCAGCGCGGCCTTGTTCTCCGCCGACAGCGCCAGCCCGCCGCCGACCGCGGCTTCCACCTTCCCTTTCAGAGCGTTCAATATCGCCGCGCCGGGCTTTTGGCCCTGGGCCTTGTTGGTGGACACGTCGGCGAGGGTGGAGTAGGGCTGGTCCAGGTGCCAGTAGAAGGACAGCAATTCGCTTAGCTCACGCTCGCTGGTGGGTGCGGGGATGTCGTCGATGTCGAAGACCTCGTTGGCCACCTCGGTGTAACGAAGGATGCCCGCCTTATCGCCGGCGTCCTTGCCATAGTAGCGGCGGTGGGCCAGCTCGTGGGTGCGCTTCTTGTAATCGGCGTCGCCGTAGATATGGCGGGGCAGCCAGCCGCCGCGCTTCAGGTCAACCAGCGTCTCGCCCTTGTCGTTCTTGATGGCGACGGCGATGTCGGAGCCAAGGATGTCGTCATGCTCGAATACCACGGCGTCGCGCAGCAGGCCCTCCTGGAGCATCAGCGTAAGCTCCTTCTCGATCTTGCGATACCTGGCGCCCTGGGCCTTGTCGTTGGTGTCAGCGCCGACGCCGCCGGTGTTGAAGACGTAGAAGTGCTGCTCCAACCCGCCGCGCTCAATCTCTTTGAGGATGCGATATAGCAGCGTGGCGTTGTCGTCCTCGAGGCCGATGATGAAGGGGTCCGAGAAGTATTCCACATACGGCGCGCCGATGGCCCCGATGGCCGCGCCCATCTGCACAGCCTCACCGTACATAAGCACGCGCACGTACTGGCTCAGGCCCAGGCGCCGCAGGGGCGGGACTACGGTGTTCTGACGCATAACGCCCTGCCAGAAGACCCTATCGATGGACTCCATAGGCACGTGGACGCCTTCTTTGGTGCCGCCGTTGGTGATAGTGTTGAGAAGGCCTGACGAACCCTTCCGCTCCAGCAGCCGCGACCGGTTCATAATCATGCGCATGTTGCGCACGGGGTTGCTCTGGAAATCGGGGCGGCCCTCGTCCATCTTGACGGGCACGTTCTCCTGGATCTCGTTCTTGTTGGGCTGGGCCTTGGTGCCCCGGACGACGTCGTAGGTGATGGGGTCGTCCTCGCGGGTAAGGCCGAAGGGCACGGCGTAGAAGTTGTTCTCGGTGCCGTCGATGCTGTAGGGAATCTTGATCTCCCTGCCGCCGGCAACTTTGCCGATGGGCCGAGCCAGCTTCTGGATAAGGATAATGTCGTCGTTCATGGGGTAGACGCCCTCGCCGCGGTCGGGCTGGAGCTTCAGCTTCTGGGAAAGGGCGCTGTTGGCCAGCTCCAGCATGATGGTCATGGTGCTTTTGCCGTGGAGCGACGGGCCGGTGGTGACCAGGGCGGTGTTCTTGGCCCCGCCCTTGATTGTGCGCGCGCGGGCGACGCTGAGGGCCGCCTGGAGGGCCAGTCCACCCTGTTCTTTTACTTTGAACATGGTAATAGATAAGGGACCCATCTTGTGTTCGCCCAGGTAGTCGAAACCAAGATGCAGGGAGAGGCCCACGGTGGGGGCTTTGAAAACAAGCTGCGTGAGGCCGGCCTTCTTGACCCGCTCGATAAGCTTGGCGGGCAAGCCCAGGTCTTGAAGCCAGTTCGGCACCGAAACTTCGAGGATGTCAGGCTCGCTGGTCCACTCCTCTTTAGGCAGCGGGAAGGTGAGCTGCCGCCACATGTAGGGGGCCTGGAGGTATCGAATGCCGAACAATAGCTGGCGGGCGTGGAAGCTGCGGTCCGGGGCGTCGGCGATACGGCGGTCGGACTGGATGATGTCCTTGCCAGCCCGGAAGCTGCTCTCCATTTTCCTGGTGATATAGGGAAAGACCTCGGCGAAAAGCTCCTGACTGGCCTCGCTGAAGCTGAGAGCGTCGCGGTTCTTGGAAAAGCCGTCGATGAAATACTGGGTCAGGTCGGGGCGCCGCGCGACGCCTAGCTGGCTATAGAAGGCGAGGCCGCCGGTGTCCAATCTAAACACCACCTCGGGGCCGGCGCGGCGGGCGGCCTTTCCCTGGGAGTTGGCTGCCCGCCGCGCCGGCCCCGAGGTGGTGTATTCCTTCAGGAGCCTGCTTCGCTGCGCTTCCGGAAGGTCCTGATAGACAGGCATGCGCTGGATGAGCCATTGGTCGGTGGGGTTGAAGACCTCGCTGCTGGGGGAGTGGCCTTTCTTCGCCTGGGCCACCAGATCGTTCAGGGCCTTTTTGAAGGCGGGTACTGCGCGGGGCCCTTCCAGAATGGAGGCGGCGTGTTTGCTATGGGTATTCTTCTCTAGATTTGCCAAAGAGACCTCTCAGATTATGGAGTCGATACGAGGCTGCCGAAAGCGGCCTTTATGAGGGCCTTTGCGGGCCTGCTAAAGCCCCATCCTACAACCCTTGCCAGCCAATGACAACACAATCGTCGTACGCATAAATGACATGATTGTGCTAATCATGCACTAGTCTACATCCTGTCCTTTTATATAAGACGAAATACGTTGCGCGGCAAGGAACAAAGTCCTGTACATGCCTATTGGGCGAAGCAGCGCTACGCCCCGCCAGCCCCCGGCGCGGCAGGCTGCGGCGCCGGCGACTTGACCCGCACACCGCCGCCCTTTACCAGCGACAGCGCCACCGCCGCCAGCTGTATTGACGCCATCACCAGGTAGACCGTCTTGAGGCCGTCGGCGAAGGCGGAGGCCACCGCGGCGTCGCCGCCCTCGGACACAGAGCCTAGATTCGGCTCGAAACCCTGGCCGCGCATGGTAGAGGCGATGATGACGGTGGAGATGGCTATGCCCGTGACGTTGGAGCCTGTCCGTAGGAGTTGCACAAAGCCGGAGATGACGCCGTATCTCTCTTTAGGCACTACACTGAGAATAGAGCTGGTGTTGGGAGCGGTGAACATGCCCATGCCGCAGCTCTGCATAATAATGCCCGCCATAGCCAGAGCCAGGGCCGAGTTTTCGTCGACGCGCGACAGTATGAACAGTCCTCCCGCCGAAAGCGCCGCGCCGCCGACGTTAAAGGGCCGCCAGCCAAATCGGTCCGAGTACCGGCCGGCCAGCGGGCCGACGACCACCATGCCAAAGGCTACCGTAGTCATAATGACGCCGGACTCCCCCGGGCTGTAGCCCGCGACGCCCTGCAGATAGAAGGGGATGAGGAAAAGTACGGTGGAGGAGGTGATGAAGGCAATGGAACGGGCGCTGACGCTCAGAGAGAACACCGCCTCCTTGAACAAAGATACGTCCAGCATAGGCGCTTTGGCGCGTTTCTCCCAGGCCACGAACAGCCCCAGCGACAACGCGCTGGACACCAGCAGCATCGATCGATAGATAGAATCCCATTTCCAGGGGTTGGTCATGCCCAGGAGGAAGGTCAACAGCGCCATCGACGACAGAGCGGCCCCGGCCCAGTCGTACCCCTCGTGGGCGCTGCCCGCCCCCCGGTGCGTCACCCTCGACTCCTCCAGCACCAGCAACCCTGGCAGAATGCAGACCACACCCAGCGGCAGATTTACGTAGAAGACGGACTGCCAGCCCAGCGTGTCCACCAGCACGCCGCCGATGGCTGGGCCAATGATCAGCGCCGCGCCCACCATAGTCATGTGAATGCCCAGGGCCTTGCCCCGCTCCTCAGGCGGGAAGATGGAGGTCATAATCGCCATCTGGTTGCCCTGGACCATGCCCAGGCCCGCGCCCTGCAAGAACCGGAAGAAGATGAGCATGCCCAGGTTTGGCGATAGGGCCGCCAGGCCTGACGCGACGGTGAAGACCGTCAGGCCCCACAGGTACACTCGCTTGCGGCCTATCATGTCGGACAGGCGGCCCATGGGCATCAACAGGGCGCTGATGGCCACCAGGTAGCCCGTGGCCAGCCATTGCACGGTGGGGAGATCTGTGTCGAAGCGGTCGGCAATGGTGGGCAGGGCAACGCTGACCAGGCCCGTGTCAGCCACGGTTATGAGCGTGCCGATGGCCATGGCGGTGGTAGCCCACCACTTGTAGTTGGGGCTGGCTTTTAGGCGGGTAATCGGTGACGGCATAAGCCGATGATTCTATCCACTGCTAAGCTGAGCGAAGAAATTGTATTCGCTGACCTATGGCATGTCTAATACAATACCGCTCATTGGCGAAAATTGACGCGGTGTGGTAAAGATATGGACGGCAGCTCGCTATCAAGGGCATCGCCGAAAAAGGTCGCCGGACTCACAATGCACGCTTCAGATATCCATAACAGGGCAGCCCATCTCGAGACCATGTACAACCTGTCTCGAATAATGGCGATGCCCCTGGACTATCGAGGGAGGATCAGGCGCATCCTTGATGAAGTCCTGCGCGTATCTCGCGGGCATAAGGTGGTCATGCGGGCGGGGGACCAGCAGCAGGGCGGCCTGTCGCTGGTGGAGGCCGTGGGCCGGGACCTGGCCCTAGACCCACCGCTGCCGATGGTCCCCTTCGCCGCGGGCGTGGTAGGCCAGGCCTATCAAGAACTGTGTCCCGTCATTGTGAACAACTACCCCGCTTACCCCGCCGCCTTGCCCAGCGTGGTGGAGCACGGCGTTAAGTCCATCGCCGCGCTGCCCATCAGGGCAGAAGACCGTCTTCTGGGCGTTATAACCATCCAATCTTTAGAACCCGATTTTTTCAACGACGAAATGGTGCGGCTGATAACCGCCATAGCCGACGAGCTGGGCGTGTTGATGGCCCACGCCCGCGCGCTGGAGTCGGAACGATTTCGCGCCCTGGAGCTTGAGGCCCTGTTCCAGATCGCTAAAATCCTGGTAAACACTGAGACGGTGGAGAAAAGGGCTGAGGCTGTGCTGGGCGTCCTCTGCCAGTCGGCCACGGCGGAGCACGCGGCCCTCAGGCTGGTGGATAGGCAGCGACATGCTTTAAAAAAGGTAGCCGCCGTGGGCTACCCGCAAGACGCCACGCCCTTTGAATACCAGGAGATTGGATATGGAATTGTCGGCGCCGCTTTTAACGAGGAGCGGCCCGTCATCATCGACGACCTGGAGACCCATTCGTGGCGCCCTCCGGGTCTTCTGGCCGCCGGCATGAAGTCCTTTATGGTAGTTCCGATAAAAGTTGGTGACCATTTGCTCGGCACAGTATCGATAGCATCTCCTCAGCCGGGACATTTTAACCAGGACAGGGCCAAGCTGGTGACCGCCATCGCCAATGGCGCGGGGACACTGCTGGAGAACGCCCGGCTGCAGGACGTGGTGAAAGCTCGCGCGCATGAGCTCCAGACCCTATCGCGAAAGCTAGTGGACGCCCAGGAGCAGGAGAAAAAGACCCTGGCGCGAGAGCTGCACGACGAGATTGGGCAGGAGCTGACCGGCCTTAAAATGATGCTGGAGTCCGTCTCTCACGGCGGCGGCATTCCTCAGCCTGAACTGCTTAAAAGCCCGAAAGATCTGGTGGACAGCCTTATCAGCAAGGTCCGCAATCTGTCCCTGGACCTGCGGCCCGCCATGCTGGACCACCTGGGCCTCCTACCCGCCCTCTTCTGGCAGATGGAGCGCTACACCCAGCAATGCGGAATAAAAGTCGGCTTTGTGCATTCGGGGATCGACGGCAGGTTCAACCCGGACATCGAGACCGCCGCCTACCGGATTGTCCAGGAGGCGCTGACCAACGTAGCCCGCCACGCTAACGTCGACAACGCGCAAGTCAGAGTCTGGATTGACGGCGATATGCTGGCCATTACAGTCAAAGATGAAGGATCGGGGTTCGAGACTGGACAGGTTATGTCTGACCGATACACCGCCGGCGTGGCTAACATGCGGGAACGCGTAACTGCCCTGGGGGGCAAGTTCATTATTCACTCCGCCAGGGATATGGGGACCGAGGTCATCGCCCGCATACCCCTTGGCGGACCTCCGGAACCAGCGGCATAGGCGCATATTCATGCGAATCGCCATCGCTGACGACCACAAGCTGATCAGGGATGGCGTCCGCTCCCTGCTGGCGACGGAGCGGGACATCGAAGTCGTCGGCGAGACGTCCGACGGGCCGCAGGTGGAGGAGATGGTGTCGAAATGCGGCCCCGACATCTTGCTTCTGGACGTGATGATGCCCGGATTAAACGGCTTAGAGGTTACGCGGCAGATAATCAAGAAGCACCAGGGCCTTCGTGTGATCATCCTGTCGATGTACGCCAACGAAAGTTTTGTGCTGCAGGCGCTGAAGCTGGGAGCTATGGGCTACGTGTTGAAAAACGCAGGCTCCATAGAGCTCAAGAAGGCGATTCGAAGCGTCAGCGCGGGCAAGCGGTACCTTAGCCCGCCGCTGTCGGACCTGTCCTTGGAGGCCTACGTGGAGAAGGTGCGGTCCACGGGCATGGACGAGATGCAGGCCCTTACGGACCGCGAGCGCACCATATTGCAGATGACGGCGGAAGGACTTAGCAGCAACCAGATCGCTGAGAAGCTGATCATCAGCCCCAGGACTGTGGAGACCCACAGGGCCAACGTTATGCGAAAGCTCCACTTGCAGAGCCACACAGACCTTATCCGTTTTGCCCTGCGTCATGGCATTATTTCCCTGGACTAGCCCGGGAAGGCGATTGAAACGAATTACGTACTCCCACGGATTCACAAAAAGGCCGATGGGATAAAAGATTAACCCTGGAAATTAAGGTCCAATTCAGCGCCTTAACCAAATCTGAGATGAACTGGGAGCGGCAATGGTGTCAGAGATATATAAGGCCAGAAGGAAGGTTGGGCGTCCCGCAAAGGACCCCGCCAGGGGGCCGCAGAGACCCGTGCGCATACCCCTGGGATATGACAAGAATTCGCCCCAGGGCAAGGCGGAACTCGCCAGGCGGATAAAGATGGGCCAGATGAAGGCCAAGCTCCGAAGGCAGGCCGATTATTCTCAGACCCGCGCTTCCAGCTAAGCAAGATTTGTCGTTTCCCCGCCGCATATCTGCCGAGATTGGACTTCGGTATATCCGGACGGTTTATGACGCGCGCGGAAAGCTGTCAAAGGAGCCTTTCAATGGCTGATAGAGACATACCCCTGATGGCGCATCTCATGCGCCGGGCCGGGTTCGGCGCATCCCGCGACGAGCTGGAGGCCCGGGCCAAGAAGGGCTACGAGGCCACGGTGGAGGAGCTTATCGACCCCGACGCCCACGGCATGCCCAGAGTGGACATCCTCAAGCTCTACCGATACCACCCCATGACCGAGGTGCCGCCCAATCCCTCCTCGGCCCAAATGAACCTGATATTCCAATTCATTCAAACGCGGCGGCCGTTAGAAGAGAAGATGATGCTTTTCTGGCATATGCTTTTCGCCACCGGAAACTCCAAGGTGGACAGCCCGCCGGATATGATAAAGCAGATGGAGATTCTGAGGTCCAAGGGTCTGGGTAACTACAAAGACCTGCTGCTGGTGATATCCAAGAACCCCGCTATGCTGTTCTGGCTGGATAACAACCAGAACCACCGGACCGCGCCCAACGAGAACTGGGGCCGCGAGCTTCTGGAACTCTTCTCCATGGGACAGGGCCACTACTCAGAAGACGACGTCAAGATGGCCGCCCGCGCCTTCACAGGCTGGACCATGAAACCCAAGCTCCCACGCTCACCATACATGCGAGGCACCTGGGAGTTCGAATACCGGGCCGAGGACCATGACGACGGCGACAAGACCTTCCTCGGGCGCACCGGCAATTTCAACGGCGAGGACATTATCGACATCATCGCCAAGGAACCCGCCACCGCCCAGTTCATCGCCCGCCACCTCTACAATTTCTTCGTCGAAGACGACGTTCAGGTGCCGTCCTGGCTGGACGTGCCCGCCAAGAACCCCAAGGCGGTGGACACCATCGCCAAAGTCCTCAAGGACTCGGACTACGATGTAAAGAGCGCCCTCAGGTTCCTTTTCAACGCCCCCTTCTTCAAAGATGAGAAGGTGTGGTTCGCCAAAGTAAAGAACCCCACGGAGCTGGTGGTGGGCGTCAGCCGGCTGGTGGGCGAATACCAGGAGCGGTCCATGCCCGGCCTGGTGCAGACCGCCGTCGAGCCTGGCTATCAAGGACAAGAAATCGTGAACCCGCCCAGCGTCGAGGGCTGGCACTACGGCAGCGAGTGGATTGACACCGGCTCCCTGGTGCGCCGCGTCAACTACGCCGCCGAAAAGCTGGGCAACGCCTCCTTTCCCGGTGTCCAATCGATCATCGACAGGCTGGCCTCTAAGTTCTCCCTTACGCCGGAAGAGCTGCTGGACGGCTGCCTGGAGCTTCTCGGCATGATCAGGCTGGAGGCCGGGACCCGAAAACAGCTAATCGAACACGTACAGGCCGCCGGCCCCCTGAAGCGCGGCTCTACCGAAGCCCAGCGCCGCGCCTTTGCCGGACGAGTCTCGGAGCTTCTCCAACTCATCGGCTCCACCCGCGAGTACCAGTTCTGCTAGAGAATTGAGGAGAACCTGATGGCCCTAACCCTCACTGTCGGTAATCGGACGTATAACTACAGCCACTGCATCGGCACCCTGTACACCTCGCGCGGCGGCCAGGACTACATCCTCGACGCTAAGAACGAGGACGTTATGTACGTCATCAGCCGGGCCAACGGCGCTGACGTGGCCTTTGGCGCAATTCAACGGTGGGCCAAGTGGGACCTGGAAAAGGACGAGGCTATTTTTGAGACCAGCACCCTTGGCGCCGAGGACGGCAACTTCCTCTGGCCGGCGGGCGTGGCCCAAGGGCCGGACGGCAACATCTACATCTCCGACGAGTATCTCAACCGCATCTCCATCTTCTCATCTAAAGATGGGAAATTTCTCGGGAAGTGGGGTGTTCCGGGCGCCGCGCCCGGCCAGCTCGGCGGCCCCGCCGGCATGCGGTTCGATAGGGACGGCAGCCTGTATGTGGTCGAGAGCCAGAATAACCGCGTGCAGAAGCTCACCAAGGACGGGCGTCGCCTGGCTACGTGGGGCGAGAAGGGGTCCGGCCCGGGCCAGTTCGACGCCCCCTTCGGCATCCACATCGACGCCAAGGGGAACATTTTTGTGGCCGATTGGGGCAACAATCGAGTCCAAAAATTCAGCCCTGACGGCCAATTCATCCTCGAATTCGGGGCTTCCGGCGCGGGGCGGCTGCTGCGGCCCACCGGCGTCGCCACCGACGCTCAGGGCGACGTTTACGTCGCCGACTGGGGCAACGACCGCTTGCAAATCTTCGATGCCGAGGCTAACCCCATCGCGTCGGTGTATGGCGACGCCCGCGAGTTGTCCAAGCAAGGCCAGCGGGTCATCAACGCCAACCCCGATTTCGTAAAAGCCCGCCGCCGCGCCGACACTTCCGTGGAGTGGAAATTCTTCCGCCCCATCGCCGTTCACGTGAACAGCAGGAACGAAATCATCGTTATGGAATCGCTGTCCGGCAGGATGCAGGTCTATAAGAAAGAGAAGGACTACGTAGAGGCGCAGTTCAACCTGTAATTTACATTGGCTTAAAGAGAAGGATGCGCACTGTACTACCACCGGCGTAGTCGTCATTCCGGCGGAAGCCGGAATCCAGAATGGCAGCCTTGCGTCTACATTCTCTCCAGTAAGCGCAACGGCACTTTATATGTCTGTGTAACCTCTAACCTATTTCGGCGCGTGTGGGAACATAAAAGTGACCTAGTAGAGGGGTTTACTCAACGTTACTCTGTGCATACGCTCGTTTGGTACTAGACCCATGACAATATGGGGAGCGCTATTGCGCGGGAGAAGTCAATCAAGGAGTGGAAACGCATTTGGAAGCTTAGGTTAATTGAAGAAGCCCACCCGAAATGGCGTGACCTGTATGAGGACTTGATGTGAGACTGGATTCCGGCTTTCGCCGGAATGACAAAAGGCGGCATCACTGCCCGCACACTGGGTCTCTCTGTGGGGTCTTATGTTGCAGCGATGCACGGGCTAAAACGGCGCCTTGG
>VGZZ01000028.1 GCA_016872285.1 SAR202 cluster bacterium
GGGTGGGGAGGCGGGTGGGGGGGGGGGGGGGGGGGGGGGGGGGATATGGGGCCAGGGCGGCGACGACGCTGGCCTGGGAGATTACCGCCACGAGCAATACCGAAAGGAGAAGAAGCAAAAGCCTGAAGCGCCGACAATTTTAAACATGAATCCTCCTAATAATTTAAAGACCTAACGCAGATCTAGGAAGGAACAGAAATATAGGACTAGTCTTAGCAGACTAGTCCTGAGACGACGAGACTTTAGCCGTAATCGCGAGGTCTTGTCAAGGGAAAAGTTGTCATTAGGTGGGACGCCGGGAAGGAGCTGGCGGATAGAGTTGGGAAGGGCGCGGGCATGGGCTATAATGGCGGCGATATAGAAGGGCAGGTGACGAAATGGCAAAGCCCAAGGTATTTGTCGCACGCCGCATATTCCAAGAAGCGCTGGACATGATCTCTAAGGAGGCGGAGGTGGAGCTATGGGAGGATGAGATGCCGCCGCCCCGCGAGGTGCTGCTGAGGAGGGTGGAGGGGAAGGACGGGGTGCTGTCGCTGCTGACGGACAAGGTGGACGGGGAGCTGATGGACCGGGCGCCGAAACTGAAGGTTATCAGCCAGATTGCGGTGGGGTACGACAATATAGATGTAGCCGAGGCGACGAAGCGGGGGATACCGGTGGGGTACACGCCGGGGGTGCTGACGGACGCGACGGCGGACATGGCGTTCCTGCTGATGATGGCGGCGTCGAGGAGGCTGGTGGAGGGGATGGACTTTGTGCGGGCGGCGAAGTGGAAGACGTGGCACCCGCTGCACTTCCTGGGGCCGGACATATCGGGGGCGACGTTGGGGATTATCGGGATGGGTCGGATAGGGTTCGAGATGGCGAAGCGGGCGCGAGGGTTTTCGATGCCGGTTATATATTCGGACATCTATCGCCGCAAGCCGGAGGAGGAGCGGGAGCACGGGCTGACGTATATGAGCATGGACGATGTGCTGAAGAAGGCGGACTTTGTCAGCGTGCACGTGAACCTGACCAAGGAGACGTATCATCTGATTAGCGACAAGCAGCTGGAGGTGATGAAGCCGACGGCGGTGCTGGTGAACGCGGCGCGGGGTCCCGTGGTGGACCCGAAGGCGCTGTATAAGGCATTGAAGGCGAAGAAGATATTCGCGGCTGGGCTGGATGTGACGGAGCCGGAGCCGATAAAGATGGACGACCCGCTGCTGACGCTGGACAACTGCGTGATAGTGCCGCACATCGCCAGCGCGACGTTTAAGACTAGGTTGAAGATGTCGACGATGGCGGCGGAGAACCTCATCGCGGGGCTGAAGGAGGAGAAGCTGCCGACGTGCGTGAACCCGCAGGTATACGAGGGGAAGAGGTAGGGAGAGAGGGAACGTGCCGCAGGGGCAGGCGGCAGTGATAAAGCATTGTTGAGCCAAGGTTTCACCAGCTTTGCACGGAAATTGGGGGTTGGTCTCATTCGGGGCCACCATCCCCTTTATCCCCTTCCTCTTCGGGAAGGGGAAAGAAAAAGACACCACAACCCCCTCCTTCGACCAGGCTCAGGACGGCGTCTAGCTCCCCCTTCGCCTTTCAGGCCGAAGGGGGAGGACCAGACCAGCCTCCCGAATCCCCACCTGCTTAGACGGCTCATCGCTCCTCATAAACAAGCCCATCATAGAAGAAAATGAAAGCTCGGAACTTCCCTTAATGTGCATCACGCGTATCAAGGGGGAGAAGGTGAGACGAAGGGACGGTGGTCGGTAAAAACGGGGGAACCTGTACTAAAGGACACCTGACACTGGCTTTTCCAGGGCGTTTTACATCGTGAGACCAATGGAGAGGAGCTAGTGATGCTGAAGCGATTGAAGACCAAGATAGCGGTAATAATAGTGGCGGCGGTGGCGGTGATGGCCCTGACGGCGGTGGGTGTGGCCATGGCTGACAGCCACGGTCCGACACCCAACAACCCCAATTCGACGGAGACACAGACGCCGGAGGAGTTGAAGTCGGCGTTGAAGGAAGCGCACGATGAGGTCAAGGATGAGCAGATTGAGGCTCGAATCGCGCTGGCGCTGGCGAAGCTGGTGGAGAAGGGGAAGCTGACGCAGGCGCAGGCGGACGAGCTGATGGCGTGGATTAAGGCCCGGCCGGAGTGGCTGAACAACCCGGTGAACTTCTGGGGCCATCTGCATGGGGATGATGATCATAAGGAGCGGAAGCATGAGGTGAAGGTGCAGATAAAGGAGACCCGGCAGATTATCAAGCAGAAGAATGGTGAGGTTAAGGAGCGGGTGAATGAGGTGCGGGAGAATGTGAAGGAGCGGAACGAGAAGATGCGGGAGGAGATGAAGGCCCGGGAGGAGGAGTTTAAGAAGAGGATGGAGGAGTTCAAGGAGAGGATGAAGAAGATGCACGAAGACGCAAACCATGACTAACGTATGTAAAGGTTAGTCGAGCCGATGGAAAGGCCCTCCGAGGAGTCGGGGGGCTTTTCTTTTGGGAGGGGGAAGGAGTGGTATTGATAAAGGGTCGTGCCTCTGGTGTTTCACCCTCTCTTCCTTCGACCTTGCTCAGGACGGCGTCTGTTCTCCCCTCCCGATTGGCATCGGGATCTCGATTAGATACTGGCTAAGGAGCTCGACGTCAAGGGGGAGAAGGCCTGAGGGGAGAGCGGCGTCGGCTAGATTTATGAAGTGTGCTAATGTGCGGGACGTTGAGATTCCTCCACTACGGTCGGAATGACGTGACCGCCATGCCTGGGGTATGGTTGGCTGAGGGAGGGGGGTTGGGGTATAGTCGGGGCCGAGAAAGCGAGGGCTGACACTTCGACAAGCTTAGGGTGAGCGGCCCTCCAGACGAGGTCAAAGATGAGTAAGAAGGCGAGGGTGTTTGTGACTCGGAGGGTGCCGGAGGAGGCCCTTCGACTACTGGCTCAGGGCGGGCTCCCCCAGTCGGTGGAGGTGGAGGTGTGGCCGGAGGAGGAGCCGCCGCCGCCGGAGGTGCTGCGGGAGAAGGTATCTTCGATAGAGGGATTGTACACGAATATTATGGACAGGGTTGACGATAGCGTGCTGGCGGCGGGGAAGAGCCTGAGGGTGGTGAGCCAGATGGCGGCGGGGCTGGACAACATCGACGTGGGGGCGGCGACTCGGCGGGGGATACCGGTGGGGTATACGCCGGGGATTGTGGCGGCGGCGACGGCGGACCAGACGTTTGCGCTGCTGCTGGCGTCGGCGAGAAGGGTGTCGGAGAGCGGGAGGTGGGTGAGGGCGGGGAACTGGAAGATAGCGTTCCACCCGATGTACTGGCTGGGGTGGGAGGTGCACGGGTCGACGATAGGGATTGTGGGGATGGGGAAGATTGGGATGGAGGTGGCGAAGCGGGCGAGGGGGTTCGATATGCGGGTGCTGTATTGCAGCAGGCGTCGGAACGAGGAGGCGGAGAAGGTGTACGGGGCGGAGCGCCGGGAGCTGGCGTCGTTACTCAGGGAGAGCGATTTTGTGAGCTTGCACGTGCCGCTGACGCCGGAGACTCGTGGGCTGGTGGGGGAGAGGGAGCTTCGGTCGATGAAGAAGACGTCGATACTGGTGAACGCGGCGCGGGGGCCCGTCGTCGACGCAAAGGCGCTGTACCGGGCGCTGAAGGAGGGGTGGATAGCGGGGGCGGCGCTGGATGTGACGGACCCGGAGCCGATGCCGGCGGGGGACCCGCTGCTGACGCTGGAGAATTGCGTGGTGGCACCGCACCTGGGGAGCGCGACGGTGGGGACGCGGACGCGGATGGCGGTGGCGGCTTCCAAGAATTTGTTAGCGGGGTTGAGGGGGGAGAGGCTGCCGCTGTGTGCGAACCCGGAGGTCTACGATTAGGGGAACGTGCCGCAGCGGCAGGAGGCATTGTTGCACGAGTCCTCTTGTCCAGTGTTTCACCCTCACCTTATATCCTCTCCCATCAAGGGAGAGGAAGTTTTTGTGGCGGTGGCGGCTTCCAAGAATTTGTTAGCGGGGTTAAGGGGAGAGAGGGTGCCGTTGTGCCAATCCAGAAGTCTACGATTAGGGAAACGTGCCGCAATGTTAGGAGGCATTGTTGCGCCTGTCGTTGGTGGCAGGGTTTCACCCTCACCTTAGTCCTCTCCCATCAAGGGAGAGGAAAGGAAAAGGGCGGACAAGGGACAGAACCCCCGCAAAGGGAAGGTAATTAAGAAAAGGAAGGTATATGGCTGAGAAGAAGACGAAGCAGCAGTATTTCACGATTGCGGAGGCGGGGAGGCTGATTAAGGGGAGGAAGCTGTCGCCGGTGGAGCTGACCCGGATGTGCCTGTCGAGGATTGAGGAGGCGGACGATAGGGTGCACGCGTATATCACGGTGACGGGGGACATGGCGCTGAAGGAGGCGCGTCGTGCGGAGAGGGAGGTGATGGCGGGGGAGTATCGAGGGGGGATGCACGGGATACCGGTGGGGTACAAGGACCTGTTTATGACCAAGGGGGTGCTGACGACGTGCCACTCCAAGGTGCTGGAGGAGTGGGTGCCGTCGGAGGACGCGACGGCGGTGGTGCGGCTGCGGGAGGCTGGCGCGGTGATGGTGGGGAAGCAGTCGCTGAGCGAGTTTGCGTTTGGGGGGACGAATTTCAAGCTGCCATGGCCGCAGCCGGCGAACCCGTGGGACACGGCGTACAGCCCTGGGGGGAGCAGCAGCGGCAGCGCCATAGGGATAGCCACGGGGATGTGTTTAGGGGCGATGGGGAGCGACACGGGCGGGTCGATACGGGTGCCGTCGTCGCACGTGGGGGTAGTCGGGCTGAAGCCGACGTTCGGGAGGGTGAGCGTGAAGGGGATGGTGCCGCTGAGCTGGTCGCTGGACAACGCGGGGCCCATGGCGTGGACGGCGGAGGACGTGGCGATAATGCTGCAGTCGGTGGCGGGGTACGACGCGTCGGACCCGAACTCGGCCAAGGCGCCGGTGTCGGACTATTTGCAGTGGATCGACGAGGGGGTGGAGGGCATGACGCTGGGAGTGTGCGACGCGTTTATGGACCCGAAGGTGATAAACGGCGAGACGCTGAAGGCGGTGGAGTCGGCGATAGGGGTGCTGAAGAAGCTGGGGGCGAAGGTGAAGAAGGTGTCGTTTCCATCGATGCGATATATGGACTCGGCGTGGACGTGTATTGTGCGGGCGGAGGGGTACACGTACCACGAGTACAATTTGAGGCATCGTCCGGAGGATTTTGGGGAGAACGTGCGGTACAAGCTGAGCGCGGGGTCGCTGTATTCGGCGGCGGACTACATACAGTCGCAGAGGGCACGGCAGGTAATCAAGGCGGAGTTTTTGTCGGTGATGGAGGGGGTGGACGCACTGGTGATGCCGACGACGGTGAAGACGGCGGAGCGGCTGGACGAGTACAACCTGTACAACCCGTCGTGGACGGGGAACTTGACGAGGACCTTCGATATGACGGGGCAGCCGGCGGTGAGCGTGCCGTGCGGGTTTAACGGGAAGGGATTACCTATTGGATTTATGATAGCTGGACGCCCATTTGACGAAGCAACTGTATTAAGAGTTGCACATACATATCAACAAAATACCAAATGGACGCAAAAGAGGCCGGCGGTGTAGGGAGGGAGGCCACCCCACGCCCACGCTGGTGGGAGGTGGCAGTGATAAAGAAACGTTGGTGCCAGGGTTTCACCCTCTCTTCTATTCTCCCCCATCAAGGGGGAGAAAGGGGGAAAGCAGGGCGTTGCACCTACGAAGTGCAATGTGGCACCAGGGTAGTCAGATTCTTCGACTGCGTCCCAATGAGCACATCGGGACTTCGCCCAGAATGACAGTACGCTGCGTGGGTTGCGGGAAGAAGCGTGGCAGCGGACGTTTCGATTAGATCCTGAGTCCTTCCGCGGAAGGGATCAGGATGACATCTTAAAGAAGTGGTTGAGGGGCCGTGGCCGCGGCCTACGGGGCAGGCGGCTTTTAGGGCGGACGTGACGTAGTCTTTGGCCTGGGCGAAGGCGTCGACGAGGGGGAGGTTGTGGGCGAGGCCGGCGGCGATGGCGGAGGCGAAGGTGCAGCCGGTGCCGTGGGTGTTTTTGGTGTCGATGCGCGCTGAGGTGAACTCGTGGAAGGCGTGGCCGTCGTAGAGGCGGTCGGTGGCGGGGCCGGGGAGGTGGCCGCCTTTGACGACGACGGCGCGGGCGCCCATGGCGACGATTCGCTTGGCAGCTTCTTTAGCCTGGGCGGCGTTTGTTATGTTAAGGCCGGTGAGGGCCTCGGCCTCGGGGATGTTGGGGGTAACGACGGCGGCGAGGGGTAGAAGGCGGGTACGGAGGGCGTCGATGGCGTCGGAGCGGAGGAGGCGGTCGCCGGACTTGGCGACCATGACGGGGTCGACGACGAGGTTGGTGACGCGGTGGTGGCGCAGTCGCTGGGCGACGGTGTCGATGATGGAAGCGGAGGAGAGCATGCCGGTCTTGACGGCGTGAGCGCCGATGTCGTCAAGGACGGCGTCGATCTGGGCGGCGATGATATCGGTGGGGATTTCGTGGACGGCGGCGACTCGGAGGGTGTTCTGGGCGGTGACGGCGGTGATGACCGAAGCGCCGTAGCAGCGGAGGGCGGCGAAGGTCTTGATGTCGGCCTGGATGCCTGCGCCGCCGCCGGAGTCGGAGCCGGCGATGGTGAGGCAGATGGGAGGGGTCATATACCCCCCTCTCTAACTCTCCGCCACAAAGAGGAAAGAGTAAGAAGCAATAAGAACTGGCTTTTGTCTAGTGATGACCAGATAGCACACAAACCAGATTCTTCGACTACGTCCGAGTACAGACTTCGCTCAGAATGACAAGTTGTTTCCATTTTAGTAATTAACGCGGCGTCGCTAGTTAATGTCACGTTGAGATTTCTCGGCCGCGCTCGAAATGACGCGACATCCGCCCCTTCACTCGGGCCATGATTCACCGTGGTAGGCCATTTGGAAGAAGAGGTATTCATAGCGGAGCGTGTCGCGGAAGATGCGGCGGAGGCGGGGGATGTTGGGGTTGGGGGTGGAGTCCAGGGTGCGGCGCATCCAAGCGACGAAGGTGGAGAGTTCGTCGCCGGCGTGGATTTCGATCCACTGGCGGTAGAAGGGATCGGAGGGAAGGCCCCTCCCCAGGCCCCGACCCCCCATCCTAACCTTCCCCCTCAAGGGGGGAAGGGACTTGTCGGATGCCGGCGAGCCTTTCACGAGACGCTGGGACCAGTCGACGTAGACCCATTCGGCGCAGAGGAGGGCGGTGAGGATGTCGGGGAAGCTGCCCTGGAGGGCGATGTTTTTGAGGAGGTCGCCGAAGGCGCGGGTGGTGGGGAGGGGTTCGAGGGCGCGGACCTGGGCTTGGGTGAGGCCCATCTTGTCGAAGGCGTCTTGGAAGAGTTTTTCCTCGCCGCCGAGGACGGAGTGGAGGAAGGCGACGAGGGGCCGGGCGTGGTGGAAGTCGGGGGCTTTGGCGGCGCCGAGGGTGAGGAGGTAGACCCAGTCGCGGAGGAAGAGGTGGTCTTGCTGGAAGTAGCGCTGGAATTTGTCCCAGGGGAGGGAGCCGTCGCCGAGTTCCAGGACGAAGGGGTGGGTGACGGTCCTTTCCCAGAGTGGGGCGGCCTCTTTTTTGAGGGTGGAGGTGAGGGAGGGTTGTCTGCGGGTGGGCATGAGGTTAGGGACAACCAATCATCTTGATCTTCCCTAACAGGGAAAGAGACCAGAAGGGAGGCCATGGGAGGTATAGTTCAGCCTGGCGGACGGAGCGTAGTGCTAGTGTTTCACCCTCACCTTCATCCTCTCCCATCAAGGGAGAGGAAAGAAGAAGGGGACTCCAGGCGGGGCATCCTAGTGTAGCGCCTATGCGAGGCAGCAGTCCAAATAGACCCTTCGACTGCGTCCCGACGAGTACATCGGGACTTCGCTCAGGATGACAATTGGGGTTAGTTAACGAAGTCATTGGTGTAGGCCTGGGTGGCGTCTAGGGATTTGTTCAGGAGATTGTTGTCTTGCATCCATTTGGCGAAGTCTACCCATCTGCTGCGGGTCTGGTGGCCGACTTTGGGGGCGTCGGCGACCCAGAGAGGAGCCAGGAGGGCGGCGCCGGGGCGGTCGATGGCCTCGTCGATTTCGGGGCGGAGGCGCTTGAGGGTGTCGACGGCGGCCTGGGGGTCGCGGGCGGCGTCGGTGTAGCCCTTAAGGAAGGCGCGAGTGAACTTTCGGATGGTATCGCGATTGTTTTTGAGATAGTCCTCGTTGGTGACGAGGATAAGCTCGTAGTAGATGGGGACGCCCCAGTCCTCGGCGCGGATAACGTTGACATCGTGGCCCTGATTTTTCATAGCGATGGATTCGTAGGTCCAGTAGCAGCCGACACAGGCATCGACCTGCTTTGCCATCAGAGCTGCGCCGAGGTTAAAGCCAACGTCCACAAGCTCGACGTCCTGGAGGCCCTGGAGGCCGTCGGCTTTGAGCATGGTGTCGAGGAGGGGTTCGTTGGTGGGGATGCCGGGATAGCCGACCTTCTTGCCTTTGAGCTGGCGGGGTTGGGTGATGCCGGAGGTCTTGAGGGTCATGACGGAGTTCAGAGGCCGCTGGACAATGGCGGCGATGGAGACGACGGGTACACCAGCGTTTCGGGCAAGGAGGAGGTCGGGCTGGTAGGAGATGCCGAAGTGGTCAGCGCCGGCGCCGACGGTGACGAGGATGGATGTAGGGTCGGCGGGGGTATAGGCCTCGACGTCCAGGCCTTCGTTGTGGAAGTAGCCTTTGTCGAGGGCGACGAAGAGGCCGGCGTGGTTGGCGTTGGGGAACCAGTCAAGGGCGAGGCGGACTTTTTGGGGGGAGTCGGCGCCGGAGTCGCCGCAGGCGGCGAGGGTGAGGAGTGAGAGGATGAGGAAGATAAGGCACCGCACACTGAAGTGCGCGGCATGGTTTGTGCTCCGCGTCCTGGTTTTACCTCTCGGGGAAGGAGAAGGGATAAGCGCAGCGCGATATGTGGCAGTGATGAAGGATTGTGCCTCTAGGGTTTCACCCCTCACCTTAATCCTCTCCCACAAGGGGAGAGGAAAGAAAACGGGAAGACTCCATCCCAACCTCCCCCGGCTTGGCAGGGAAAGGGATTTTTTACGAAACCCCGTGGTTGGTGATGGCGACAGCGGGGCAGCAGACCAAACAGATTCTTCGACTGCGTCCGAGTACGGACTTCGCTCAGAATGACAAAATTCCCTTCCCAGGCTTCTCCCGCTCGGGGGGGGGAGGGTTGACGGGAGAGGGCGAGGTAACCTCGCCCCTACATTGGGAAGAAGGGGTCTGCTTAGACGCCGGGCTGCTGATGTGAAGGCGTGGACCAGGAATGAGGGTTTGGGCACGTCAGGACTCCATGTTGGAAGTTGGGCGACGCCAGGGGAGGGCGATGCGTTCGGCGAGGACGGCGATGAGGAAGAGGGCCACGCCCATGAAGGCGAGGATAAAGATGGCGGCGAAAACACGGTCAGTCTGGAACTGGGGGATGTCGCGGGTCATGAGGTAGCCGAGGCCCTGGCTTGCGCCGACCCATTCGCCGATGACGGCGCCGATGACGCTGACAGAGGCGGCGATTTTGACGCCGGAGAAAAGGGACGGCATAGATGACGGGACCTGGAGCTTGGCGAAGATTTGCCATCGTGTCGCGCCAAAGGAGCGGAGCATGTTGACGGTGTCGCTGTCCACGGACTTGATGCCGTCGATCATGTTGACGACGATGGGGAAGAAGGAGATCAGGGCGACGACGATGACCTTGGCGGTGAGGCCGTAGCCGACCCATATCAACAGCAGAGGGGCGATGGCGATGATGGGAACGGTCTGGGAGGCGATGACGAAGGGGTAGAGACCACGGTGGAGGAGACGGGAGAGGGCCATGGAGGCGGCGAGGAGCACGCCTGCGCCCAGGGCGACGGCGAGGCCGAGGAGGACCTCCTGGAGGGTTACCAGGGTGTGTTCCCAGAGGAGGGTGCGACTCTGATAAAGCTCGTCGAAGAGGGAGGAGGGAGGAGGGAGGAGCCAGGGGGCAACGTCGGCGAGGCGGACGGAGAGCTCCCAGAGGCCGAAGGCGGCGGCGATAAAGAGGAGGACGGGGGCCCAGGAGAGGATGAGGGCGAGGTTGGGGACCCAAGGCCTTGCAAGCCTGGCGCTAATTTTTTTACGTTCTGCAACAGAAGAATAGAGATGGTTGACCATAATGCCCGTTTTGTGGAGCCAGGGTATCACCCTCATCCTTCGCCTTCTCCCATCAAGGGAGAAGGAATTTTCTTGGTGGCATGCACTCCCTTTACCCTCCATATAAAGCTCAATGGGCACCAAGCGTATGGAACAGGGCTGGCGGTAGAAGTAGTGAGTATAACTTTAGCGTCGCCCATTAGACGGCGGCCTGGCCCGCCACAGGCGGGTGGAGGGCGTTAAGGAGCCTAGCTTTGAGGGAGACGAAGTCGGGGGTTGTGACGATATCGTAGCGGCGGGGTCGTGGGAGGGGCACGTCCAAGGACAGGGTCACGCGAGCGGGCCGGGGGGAGAGGACGTAGACGCGGTCGGAGAGGAGGAGGGCTTCTTCGACATCGTGGGTGACGAGGACGATGGTCTTGCCAAGGGTGTCCCATAGATCCAGGATCCACTGCTGCATCTGGCTGCGAGTGATGGCGTCGAGGGCGCCGAAGGGTTCGTCGAGCAACACGAGTTCCTGGTCGACCAGCAGGGTGCGCATGAGGGCGGCGCGCTGCCGCATGCCGCCGGAGAGGGCCGAGGGGTAGTGGCGCTCGAAGCCCTTGAGGCCGAAGGTAGGCATGAGGTCCAGGGCGCGACGCCGGGCGTCGGCGCGAGGGACACCCATGACCTCGAGGCCGAGGATGGCGTTGTCGAGGACGGAGCGCCAGGGGAGGAGGAGGTCTTTCTGGGGCATGAAGCCGATATGGCCGAGGCGAGGGGTGTCGGAAGAGCCGTCGATTTCGATGACGCCGGCGTCGGGGCTGGCGAGGCCGGCGACGCAGGCGAGGAGGGTGGTCTTGCCGGAGCCGGAGGGGCCGATAACGGAGACGAACTGGCCTCGCCGTGCCTCCAGGTCGACGCCGTCGAGGACGGGGACGGGGCGGGCGACCAGGGTGTAGCTGGCGCGGAGGCCGGAGACTTTGAGCTTTATGTTAGGTTGTGGCATATAAAAAAGAAGCCGTCCTTCAGCTGAAGGACGGCTACAAAATGAGGCCGATGGCGTGTGTCCCTTCGCTGGCATTACCCAGAGCAGGTTCGTAGGGTCGTCCGCCTGCGGCGGACCTCTCAGCCCGGCTAACCGAGCTCCCCTGGAAGTAGGTTGTTAAGGACAAAGGGAGTATAGAAGAGGGAGGGAAGGGGTGTCAAACGGGGGGATGGGTTGGGATATAATGACCTCAGCAGATTTTTTGTTCTTTGCTATACTAGCGAGCACACAAATGGCTAAGATTCAACACAACTCGAATACCGAGAAGAAGCGCGCTGGTAAAGTGCGAGAGGTGCGGACTGCCTACAAGACCGCCGTCCCCTCTAAAGCCTCAAAGAATGGTAAGGGTCATGGTAGGCGTGTCCTATCGGACGAAGAGATAGACAGGCTAGTGGAGCTTGCAACAGAAGCAACCATTCTGCTCCATAGAGATGCACTGAAGGATCTAGAAGACCATTAGCAGACGCTACCTGTTCCCAGAGATCCGCCACGTGGAAAAGGTGGCTTTCAAACTGGCATCGGAGTTTTATCCGGATTATCCGGACCCGATGCCAGATTTCATTTACCTGGATGGAGACCGGGGCAAGGGTATGTTGGAATCAGCCCTGGCTCGGCCTCGTCAAACTTTTGGCGGCAAATTTCTCTATAAAACGGTGTTCGACAAGGCTGCTGTTTTATAAGAGTCCGCGGTAAAGAACCATGCCCTTGTAGATGGCAACAAGAGGATGG
The DNA here is from genome assembly GCA_016872285.1 of SAR202 cluster bacterium. NCBI lineage: Bacteria > Bacillati > Chloroflexota > Dehalococcoidia > SAR202 cluster bacterium. The sequence continues at coordinate 11,943 of VGZZ01000028.1, forward strand.
GATTATCCCTACTTACCATGTTTCTTTTTATGAATGGCTATGTTTTCTGCGCTCCCAGGAAAGAGGCGGTGGAGTTCACTGTAAAAGTGGCGTCTAGCAAAAGTTGCACCAACTGGACAGAGATATCTGTTTGGATACGTAAATTTGCGCTTACTTTTAGCGACTACTTGTCCCTAGAAGAAAAACCAGAGCTAATAGGGAAACTAAAGAGGATCGGGGTATTAGAAGAAGACCTCCGCAAGATTGACTCGTTGGTTAAGTCCATGTTTCAAATTTTGCGAGAGAATCCCTGAGGGCTTCGCAGCCACCCTGGCTTACACGCCCAGAATCTTTATGGTGGCGTTGGTTTTGTAGCGGCGGTTGATGTTGAGGATTAGGGCGGTGAGGTCTTCCACGTAGCGGGCGTTATCAAGCGAGCCGCCGTCTATGGGGCGGAGGTTTTGGATTAGTGAGACCAGGGACATGACCTTTTCTTTGGCTTCTTTGTGGTCGGAGCAGACGATGACGTCGCCGTCCATGGGTTTGTCGGAGGCGAGGAGTTTTTGGGCGCTGAGGTTCTGGAAGGCGGCCACGACCTGGGATTGGGGGAGAAGGAGCTGGGACTGCCGGGCGGCGGAGCCTTCAGGGACAGCGATGGCGCGGGCGCCTTTGCCTTTCTCGAAGATGAGGGGAGCGATGACGTTGACGACGACTTTGCCAGCCAGATGGTGGCCGATCTGTTCCAAGAGGGGTTTCTGGGCGTCGTAGGGGATGGTGAGGAAGACGATGTCGCCTCGGCGGGCGGCGTCGGAGTTTTCGGCGGCGGAGATGGAGGCGTGGGGGGCGAGGGCGCAGAGCTCCTGGGCGGAGGCGTGGGCTTTGGCGGCGTCGCGGGAGCCGAGGGTGACGGGGTGGCCGGCGAGGGCGAATCGGAGGGCGAGGCCGCGGCCTTCGGGGCCGGTGCCGCCGAGGAAGGAGAGCATGGGGACCTCCTGGATAGAATATTTCAGAGAACAAGATGAACAGTGACTGTGATGGCCGTGTTGTTGTGTTTAGGGTTTCACCCATCCTACACCTTCTCCCACGAGGGGAGAAAGGATGACAAGGGAAGCGCTGGCAATTAGATGAGAAGTGACGGCGGTGAACGGCACGTTGAGGTTCTTATACGTCAATGGGGATAACGGTACTATTCGTTTTAATGTGCAACTGGCGCCAGCACAAGGGTGCTACTTGTCTATACCACCCGTTGAAAAATGGAATCGTTCATCGCGTTAGACTGGCCTCAAAGTGCCAGCAAAGGCTTGCCATGCAAGGGCGGACTTGGCAGTAAAACTCAGCAAGATGTAAACTCGCTCGCCGTAAATGTATTCACGCCAGGGACCGACCTTCTTATATTGCAAGACCATGTTCACGGCGAATACATTAAAGAAAAGAAATAGTGAGACAAAAATCCCGTACACGAATCCCGGTGGCCCTCCTTCACCCATGCCTGCTCCTATCAAATACAGGAAAATAGCTACCCACGGGACAATACCAGCTAAAGTACCAAACCAGAATGGGAGCCAATTGGTCTGGTCGGTACGTTGGTTGTGAAATTCCATTACCATTCCGAAGAGGATCATACACACGTTGAGAGTGAAGATTAGGATCAGGCTTGCGACATCATAGATCCCCACTAACATGGCAATTACGACTATCATAAGAGATGCGCTGATCGAATATTCTATCCAACGAGCGTAGTTAATCCCTCTATGCAGGTCTTTGACGTACTTTGGGAACATGATGGGGGATGAAATGACGAAGTGGGCGATGGAAGACAGGAGCAAGAAACCAGCCACTAAGGGACCTAATTCCAACTGGAATAGAGAGTCTTGCCTTGCCTCAAGTTTCCCGGCGGTCTGATTGAACTCCAGGAAGGCAGCTGTCACCGGAAGGCTGAAATCAGTGCTTAGCAGGAGGATGCCTATCCCTTGCCCCAGGTGCAGCAGCCCAGCTAACAGATTGAGTCTTCTTAAGTTCTGAGCCATTGGTTTGAGTTCCAAAGGGCCCTCATTTATTTTACATTGGTTGGTGAGCTATATCGATCCTCAGCTAATGCAGTAATGGCCGTGAATAGTCCACGGAAGATTACGGCATGTGCTGGATACAAGGCATACCAATAAACCAGCCCTGATATCCCTTTGGGGGCGAAAGCCACCGTCTGGTACACAATTGCGCTGTGGTCAGAAATAGGTCTCACTAAGAACTGCAGCCACGCCGAACCCGGAATTTTCATCTCAGCTTTTAATCTGAGCAGGCGCCCTGGCTCAATAACGTCAACACACCAAAATCCCAATGGGTCTCCCTGTTCCAAGACCGTCTTTTGTGGGCTTCGCAGGCGATTGCCCACGCCTCCCAAAAGTCGATCGGCGAGTCCTCGCAACCTCCAAGCCCAATTTGCATAATAGTATCCATGTTCACCACCAAACTCCGATATAACTTGGAAAGTCGCATCCGCAGAGGCAGGGACCTTTCGACTCCACCGTTGGGAAATTACTCCTTCCTTAATACTTGACTTAATAACAGAGCCTCTGCTGTCATCGTTCGCGGAAAAACCCACCCAGAGGTCTTTAACACGACCTGCTTCCAAATCTTGGACGATTGACTTTATTGCAGCCACATAGCCAGTTGGCTTAATGGTTGGGAACAGTTTTTTCGCGCTGGGGTTTTTAACAATAACTTCATTGCGCAGACCTTCTATTAGGGGCTTTGCAATTGAGGCCTGTATGGGCGTAACCCGGTGCACCCAATATGACGACAGGTGCGGAGTGAGAACAGGCACAGGAATAATCCAGCGTCTAAGTCCCCTCAGACGAGCATATACCAGCATCATCTCTCCGTAGCTCAAGATGTCTGCGCCCCCAACTTCAACCACCTGGCTTCCCTCTAGGCGAATTTCTAAAGCGCCCACTAGGTAATTCATTATGTCTTTAATGGAAATAGGCTGCGCACGTGTGTATACCCATCTGGGACATATCATTACCGGAAGTCTCTCGGTGAGATATCTGACTATTTCAAATGAAGCGCTGCCTGAGCCGACAATTACTCCAGCGCGGAATTCAATGACTGGTACCCCACTGTCCCGTAGAGCCTGGCCTGTAGTGTGACGGGACCGCAGATGAGGCGACAGCTCAGAATCCGGGTCCCCAAGGCCGCCGAGGTACACAATTCGCTTAACACCTTCCGCCTTTGCGGTCGTGGAAAAGGTCCTAGGCGCCAGGATGTCTTGCTCTTCAAAATCTCGTCCGCTGCCCAGTGAATGAACAAGGTAATAGGCTGTGTTAACAGATTTCAACGCTGGCGCTAGCGTGTCCGCTTTTAGAACGTCACCCTCATATACCTCCACCTGGGGGAGCCAGGGCGCTCCCCGGAGGCGCTTGGTATCCCTCACAAGGATTCGTACGCGATGCCCAGCCTCGATGAGCTTAGGTACAAGTTGCCCGCCAATATACCCAGTGGCTCCGGTTACAAGTATCAGTGATTGACTGGATTCCATTTATCTAAGATTACTCTCTGAGCGTTACAAATACAATTGTGGGCCAGTCCAGTGGGTTACTCCGCAGGGAATCCCTGAGAACATTCCTTTGAGGGTGCTATTGGGGACACCACAAGAATAGTTTTTATTCACACACCTAAGCAATTATAGCTGGCATAGAGTTTTAGTTGACTACAACAACATGTTGTAGTAGTATTGGCCGCTATGACACAACAGCGACATCTATGCGTGCATTGCGGGTACGAGTTTTACCCTCGAGTTGCGGACCCGAAGAAGTGCCCCAAGTGCCAGAAGGCGTGGCCCTTGAGGGCTCCCGCATCGCAGACACAACCACAATCGAGACAGAAGAAGGAGACGTTAATGGCCGGTGAGATTAAGACAATGGAAGGCGGGACGGTCACATCGCCCAAGGGGTTTGCGGCCGGGGCGGTATATGCGGGACTGAAGACCTACGCCCAGGACAAAGTGGACCTGGGGATACTTATGTCAAAGAGCCCGGCATCGGCGGCGGGAACGTACACGACCAACAAGCTGCGGTCGCCGTCGGTGACGGTGTCGCAGGAGAGAACGGACAAGGGGAAGGCCAGGGCGGTGGTAGTGAACAGCGGCATCGCCAACGCGTGCGTGGGGGAGCAGGGGTATAAGGACGCGGTAGCCATGGCAAAGAAGGCGGCGTCGCACATCGGTGTAAAGGAAGAAGAGGTGCTGACATGCAGCACGGGGCTCATAGGTGTGGAGCTGCCCATGGCGTTGATTAACTCGGGCATCGACAAGATAAAGCTGACCGAGGACGGCGGGCACATGATGGCGCGGGCCATTATCACCACGGACACCCGCACCAAGGAGACGGCGGTGGCCTTCAAGCTGAACGGGAAGACGGTGACGGTGGGGGGCATGGCCAAGGGATCGGGCATGATACACCCCAACATGGCGACGATGCTGGGATTTGTAACCACCGACGCTGAAGTGTCGCCAAGCCTGCTCCGGACGATGCTCAAGGAGGCGGTGGAGGTATCCTTCAACATGATCACGGTGGACGGGGACACCAGCACCAACGACACGGTGCTGTGCCTGGCCAACGGGGCGTCGGGGGCGGGACCTATCGCCAAAGGCAGCGAGGGAGCGAAGCTGTTGCAGAAGGCGCTGACGGAGGTGTGCACCTACCTGGCCAAGGAGATAGCGCGGGACGGCGAGGGCGCGACCAAACTCATCGAGGTCATCGTAGAGGGGGCGAAGTCGGAGGCGGAGGCCCGCAGCGCAGCCCGGACTATTGCCAGCTCAAGCCTGGTGAAAACGGCGGTACACGGCAACGACCCCAACTGGGGCCGGGTGGTGGCGGCGCTGGGCCGGAGCGAGTGCGACGTGGATGAGGGGAAGATTGCGCTGTATATCAATGAGGTCTGCATTATGGAAAGCGGGACGCCCATTGCGTTCCACAAGGACTCGATAGTTGCGTCGATGTCGGGGCCGAACGTGAGCTTCCGGGTGAAGCTGAACCTGGGGAAGGCGTCGGCGACGGCGTGGGGCTGCAACATGAGCGAAGAGTACGTGACATTCAATAGCGCGTACCACACTTAGGCTATGGCAACGGTATCTTGTCTACTTAGGGGTGGCGATGAAAGAAGCCCCGCCCTATCATCCCGACCCCCCTCTCTAACTCTCCCTCCTTCGGCAAGCTCAGGACAGGCTCTCAAGGGGGGAGAGGACCAGATAGGGAGTGCCAGAGGACTGAGGCTAGCCAGATGGAATGTATCCATAGGGATTCACCCCTCATCCTGCGCCTTCTCCCACAAGGGGAGAAGGGATTTCCTTGATGCCAGTCAGTGCTTTCATGCACATCAAACCTTCATTAACGCTAGTCCTCTTAAATGGGTAGAGTATCTGAGAGAGAGTAGCGCTCAACCCTATAGGGAATACTCTCAAGAAGATAGAACTGACATCAGGCTTTGCGGGAATGGATGGAATCCCATTGAATAACCGGAGTGGCCCCATTGTCATTAAGATTGGGGGGAGCACCCTGGGGAGCCACGACACGACTATGGAGGACCTGGCGTGGATGCAGAGGGAGGGGCGTCAGGTGGTGGTGGTGCACGGCGGCGGGAAGGTCATATCGCAGTGGATGGAGAAGCAGGGGACGATACCGAAGTTCATCCGGGGCAACCGAGTGACGGACGGGCCGAGTCTGGAGATAGCGACGGCGGTACTGACGGGGCTGGTGAACAAGCAGCTGGTGGCGTCGCTGACGAAGCTGGGGGTCAGGGCCATAGGGCTGAGCGGCGTCGATGGCGGGCTGCTGGAGTGCAAAATCGCGGACGCGGAACTGGGGTTTGTGGGGGAGGTGGTGAAGGTGGACCCGTGCGTAGTCGATAAGTCGCTGGAGGCGGGGTTTTTGCCGATGATCGCGCCCATTGGCCTTCATGTCAACGACGGGTCTAAGAACGCGGGGTGTTTGCTGAATATCAACGGGGACACAGTGACGGGGGATATCGCGAAGGCGCTGCGGGCGTCGAAACTGATATTTTTGACGGACGTGCCTGGAGTGATGGACTCGGAGGGAAGGGTGGTGCCCCGGATGGGGGGTCGACAGGCGCAGATTTTCATAGGGTCAGGGATAGCGAGGGGAGGGATGATACCTAAGCTGGAGGCGTGCCTGAAGGCGATGCCGTTGGTGTCGGAGGCGGATATCATCGACGGGCGGCAGCCGGGAGCGCTGCGGCGGTGCGTGGAGGGGGAGGCGCTGGGGACGCGGGTGAGGGGGTAAGTGGAGGGGGGAGGATAGGTTAGCTTAAATTAATCATCAATAAGATCAAGACCTAAGAGAACCGACCCAGAGAGACCGATTGACACAGGTATTCCTTTTAGCCGCAACAGGCGCTCTCTAGCAATACCTGATCGAGCGAAGTTAATGCGTCTCTCTTCCCCGTCTATTTTGGCAACTAGCTCTTTGATCATTACCTTCATAATTATTCCAGTAAGCCAAAGCTCAGCGCTCATTTCTTTGCCTCCACTTCTTTTTGTGTCTCCAACGATCAGTGATTACCTGCCTATTCCCGCTAAACGCGAGCATGAAAAACGCCTTAAGATTATAGCAATAACGCTAAGGTATATGCGTACACGAGCACGTATATTGACAATACGTGCTCGGGCTGGCATAAGCTTTAGCAATTTTAGTCTGGTAAAGGAACCATGGCAAACAAAGAGCTGAGGAAACACGCACAAGAACTTTCTCGAGTGGGAGCCTCAAAGGGTGGCTATGCGCGGGCACAAAAAATGACCAATGAGGAAAGACGCGAAAGTGCTAGGTTAGCCGCTCTCACAAGATGGGAAAAGATTAGCCCCGAACGCAGCCTATTAGTAGCAACTGAGAAAATCCCGTGGGCAGTTGCTGAAGGTGAACTTGGATTTCTGGATCGTTTGATACCGTGTGCTGTTCTAGATAACGGCCTTCGAGTACTCACACAGGAAGGTGTGCTAACAGCCCTAGGGAGAGCTGGTAAAGCAAAGGGTGGGGAAGGGGCCTCTACGGGAAACCTTCCCGCTGTATTAAGAGCGCGAAACCTCGCTCCATTCATTACAGACGAGATAAGAGAGGCTACTCGTCCAATAATCTACAAGCCGTTGCTAGGTGGATATTCCTGGGCCGGTGGTCTAAGGGGAATAGCTTATGGATGCCGCTCAGATGCTCTTCCGATGATCTGCAAAGTTTACGTTGATGCTGAAAATTCTGGAGCACTTATAGCTACCCAGAAACACATCGCCGAAGCAGCTCGGAGGCTATCAGAGGCGCTCGCCAATGTAGCGATGGTCGCACTTATCGACGAAGCCACCGGTTACCAATCTATTAGAGCACACAACGAACTTCAGCGTATTTTAGAGGCCTACGTCTTACCTGAACATCGCCCTTGGGTTAGGGCTGTGCCAATTGAATTTACGAAGGAAATCTACCGACTTTGGGGGTGGGATTTAAATGCCGACTCAACGCAAGGCCCTCGTTACGCAGGAAAGCTAATTCGAAAATATATCTACGAGATGCTCCCGAAAGGTGTGCTCGGTGAATTGGATAGACGCAACCCTCCCAATGAAAAGTGGCAGCGACCCAGAAAGCACCATCAATTTTTGACTGTTGAGATGGGATTGGAGCACTTTAAAGCTCAATTATCTGGGGTTATGGCACTCATGCGCGCCTCGGTAGATAAGCACGAGTTTGAGCGATTATTTAGGAGAGCGTATGACAAGGCTTTCCAGACTGAACTCCCATTAGAACTAGACGAGCCTACGAGGGTTGTCGCATTACCTAATCCAGTATCGGCCGTGTAACATTATGAAGGTTCAAAGATCTATTACGTGAACTCCTCTAAAAAGACCAAGACTAGCAAGTACACAGTCGTTCTTCTGGCGGACTCCTCCGGGGGCTATACGGCAGTCGTGCCCGCGTTGCCGGGGTGCGTGACGGAGGGCGAGACGGTGGAAGAGGCGCTAGAGATGGCGAAGGACGCCATAGAGCTTTCCTTAGAGTCGGCGCGGGAACACGATGAGGAAGTTGTGATAGAAGGGGACGGAACGGTTATAGCAACGGTTGAGGCTACCCTGCCTTCTGAGAGCGAGAGGAGAGTTAAGGCTACCAGCGGGAGTTAAAAGAAGCATGCGACCGATCTGGGACGATCAGGACGTTGAGGACGAACCCCTGTGGAGGTACTTCCAGTCGGACCGGCTTCTGGCGGCCCTGCACTCCCGAACCCTCTATTTCGCATCGGCCCGGCAATTCTCTGATCCCTTCGAGGGCGCCGTCGCCGTGCTGCCTCATGACACTCCAAGCGACCCACGCTACTCAGAACTCGAGGGCGCCGACCAAGCATTCGAGGAATTGCGCCGGCTCACGAAGATCAGTTGCTGGCATCGGGCCGACTACGAGTCCGATGCGATGTGGAAGCTCTACGCCGCTACCGGCAAGGGGGTGGCGGTTCGCACGACGACTGAGCGTCTGCGTCGTGGGCTGTTGCCGTTTCGCTTGGCCCCACACTACGGCGAAGAGAAGCCGTACTGGGGTCCAGTCCGCTACGCGGATCTTCATCGTGAACGACTGCGCGTGAGTATGGAACGTAGGTTTTTCTACAAACATCGCGCGTTCGAGTGGGAGCGCGAATACCGAATAGCCATTTCGGTTCGAATGGCCGAGGAGTTCGGGGTTGCTGTGCCAGAGGACGGGATCGAGGTGGGTTTCGACCCCACCGTGCTGATCGAGTCTGTCTATCTGGGACCGGCCCTGACCGAAGCGGAGCGGGCGCGCTTCCGAGAGACGTGTGTTCAGGCCGGCCTGAAATGTCAGTTCGTTACGTCAACGCTTCTCGGAAAACCGCGATACGTGTAGATGGATTCCGTCTAACAACAGGATCTAGGTGACGGCCTTCGCGCCACGCATTATCCTGCGCGTCAGAGGCGCTGGTCCCCCTCAAACATATCCACAACCAGGGCGCCCCAGGTGAAGTTTTTGGCGCCCATGCCTTTGCCGGTGAGGGGGTTGTAGTATTCGCGGAAGCCTTGATGGAGGACCAGGTCCGTGGAGGCTTTGGCGATGACGTCGGCGACGCTTCCGTAGCCGTGGAGCCGCAGGCCTTTAGTGAGATACCAGTTGGTGCTCATCCAGGTGGGGCCTCGCCATAGGTAATGGTCGGAGGAGGGATGGAAGGAGGGCTCGCGGGCGGAGACGGAGGGGACGGGGTATCGGAGCCAGTATTCGTTGGGGTTGAGGATATGCTCTTTGACCAGACGCCCGGCGGACTCTTTAGGGAGGTGGGGGAGGATGAGGGGGAAGAGGGAGGTGACGGTGCTGGCGCGGAGGGGCGTCTCATGGCGGCCTGAGAGGTCGAAGTAGAGGCCGGTCTTGGGGTCGAGGCACCTGGTGAGGATAGCCTGCTCGGTGCGCTGGGCCAGCTTGTCCCAGGCGTCGGACTTACTGGTGTCGCCGACGACCCGGTATAGATGGGACAGGCTGTACGTGGCCTGGGCGTAGATACAGTTGACCAGGACATCTTCCACGCTGAAGGGCTGGGCGCGCTTCATGTGGTGGCCGTTGAAGCCGTGGCGCATATTCCAGAAGTCCAGGCGTCGGAGGGCGAACTCCAGGGAGGCGCGGTGCATGGGCGTCTTGTTGGAGATGCCGAGGACGGGGTCGTAGGATGGCTTATGGTCTACGCCGGACTCGTAGGGGGAGATGATGGAGATGAGGCCGTCGCCGTCAGGGTCGCGATGGGCGTCGAGCCATCGATGGTATAGGTCTACGCGGGGGAGCATTTCGTTGAGGAAGGCGGTGTCCTCGGTGGCCTGGAAGACGCGCTGGAGGGCGTAGGCGAGGACTGGCGGCTGGATAATGCCGCTGTGTCGAGGGCGGAGGCTGGGCCTGCTCTCCAGGTAGGCCCAGATTTCCAGGAAGGGCTTGCCGCCCCAGAAGATGATGTGGCCCATGAAGCCGTCAGGCTCCTGGGCAGAGACCAGGGAGAGGAGTTCTTCTTTGGCCTGTCTGGGGTCAAGGTGGGAGAGGGCGATGGCGTGGAAACAGGAGTCCCAGAACCACTGCCACTTGTACTTTGTCGGCGAAGGACAGGTGAAGTTATAGGTGCGATGGTATCGCGGGTCAATGCCCTGGCGCCGATTATGGAGGAGGGTGTCCAGGGCGGCGCGCCGGACCTCAATGTTGACGGAGTTGGGGGAAATGGAGGGAACGGGGCTGTCCATGTTTAGGCAGCGCTCTTGCGGATTCTAGCGCCGGCCATAGCGGGGCCGGACAAAGATTTTTGCAACACTATAGAAGCTTATCATGTAAAAAGGACCAGGCGCAGAGATAATAGGTTAGTGATTAGAGATAGAATAGCTCAGATATTAATTCTACGAGATGGACAAGGCTTCAGATGCGATTTGAAGATTTACAGCCAGCGTTTGAGGCTGGGAGAGCGCCGATATTGCCACTGGAGGGCCGGTACAAGGGCAGGCTTCTGGCTTTAAGGGTCTTGCCGGGCTTTACGCAACTTATAGGGCTGGCGACCCGGCTGTACATGCCCTGGCGGGGAAAGGCGTTCGAGGCCGAGCAGGGCACTGGCTACAACATATTCTCTCGCAGCGCGCTATTGCCTTCCTATTTTCTCTGGCCGACGTATCGCGGGTATCGGAATGACGGCCCTACAACCTTTCGCTCCTTTTATTTTAAGACGTGGACGGGGACTGGGCTGATGGACCCGAGGACGCAGGTGCTGAAGATTGAGTACGCAGGGATGAAAAACCCGAAACTGAGCATTAGCCGGGTGCTGGATGAGGTGGTGGAGACGGAGGAGGGCCGGCTGCTGGGGAAGGCGCATTTGAAGTGGTGGTTTGGCGGGTGGCAGACGGTGGCGTTCTTTGAGATGGAGAAGTGGTGATGGTGGGACTCTTAGACGCTGCGTCCCAGCGGGTCAGGGCGCTATCGAACAGGATGGGCACGGATGTGTGGTGGCGCCGGTGCATATCGGCGGCGCTGATTAACGGGGTGGTGTGGCTTACGCCGCCGCCTATTCACCTGATATCCCTGTTCATGCCGTTCTTTAGCGGGTATTCGATAGCTTTGTCGCGCACGACGAAAGGGCTGGTGGAATCGCTGCAGATTGGGGTGGTGATGGGGATGACGCTGGGGGGCGCGGCGATGGCGGCGGGGCTGGCTACGATTGGGGTCATATCCTGGCTCCTGTCTGGGATACCGACGATTTATTTAATCGTAGCCGTGTCTATAGGAGGAGGCATTGGGATTTACACGGGGACTGCGGCGTGCGCGGGGGCGCTGGTGGCGGCGGGACGAGAAAGGGCGAGGTAACCTCGCCCCTACATTGCGGGGAAGCGTGGTTACGGAAGATTGAGCGAGGGTTGTAATGGGACCAGATCCCTCGACTACGTGCCGACGAGTACACCGTTACTACGCTCGGAGTGACAATCACACTTGTTTGTTATCCGCCACCGGCCTCAACCAACGCTAGGTATTAGATAACGTTAGAGGTTTTCTTCGGCGAAAGCGAGGGTGCGGTCCAGGATATCGAGCACCTGGTCTAGCTCGCTTTCGCTGATGGTGAGAGGTGGGTGGATGGAGAAGTTGGCACCTCGCGTGACCATGAAGAGGCCGTTGTCCAACATGAACCGGCTCATCTTCTTGCCTAGCTCCAGGCCTAGAGGTTGGTGAACGTCACCGTCTTTGCCCAAATCGACGGCGGCCAGCATGCCGATGGAGCGTACATCGGCGACGACGGAGTAGCGGCGGAGAGCGTGGAGGCCGTCGCGGAGGCGGTAGCCCATCTTTTCGGCGCGCTCCACCAGGCCTTCACGCTCGACGATTTCCAGGTTGGTGAGGGCGGCTATGGTGGAGGCAGGATGGGCGGCCAGGGTAGGGCTGTGGCGGAGATTTTTGGAGCGGTCGCCGCGGAAGCCATCCTGGACCTTGGGAGAGGTGAGGACTGCGCCGATGGGGAGGTAGCCGCCGCCTAGAGTCTTGCCGAAGACCATAATGTCCGTCTCAAGGCTAGCGTGGAGGGAGCCGAACCATTTGCCGGTGCGGCCAAAGGCGGTGACAACCTCGTCGGCGATGATGAGGATGTTGTGCTTGCGACAGAGGTCCTGGACGATGCGCCAGTACTCGGGCGGCTGGGCGACGGCGCCCTTTTCCACGGGTTCGACGATAAAGGCGGCGATGGAGTCGGGGCCGTGGTATCGGACGGTATCCTCGATGGCGCGGGCGCAACCGAGATTGCACTGGTCGGCGCAGAACTGGCATCGCGAAGGGTTGGCCTCGGGCACCATGACGCCCATGGGGTGCATCGGCTCAAACATAGGGGAGCGGATGACGGGGTCGCCGCTGACGGCCATGGCGCCCCAGGTGAAGCCGTGGAAAGAGAAGTCGCGATAGAGAACTTTGTACTTCTGGGGGTTGCCGGTCTGGGCGTGGTACTGTCGCGCCATCTTAAGAGCGGCCTCGACGGACTCGGTGCCGGAGGTGGTGAAGAGGGTGCGGTCGAGGTCGCCAGGGGACAGCTCCGCCAGCTTGGCGGCGAGCTTGACGGTGGGAGGAGTGGAGAAGGGGATCATGCCGGAGCCGGCGAACTCGACAGCCGACATCTGCTTATAGACGGCGGCGGCGATCTCCTGTCGAGCATGGCCGACGAGGGTACAGTGGGACATGGAGGTGGCGTCCAGGTAGGCCTTGCCGTTGGAGTCGTAGACGTAGGAGCCCTGGCCTCCGACGATGATGCCGAGGTAGTCGGGGTCGTCCAGGTCGTTGAGCTGGGTGTGGGGCGTCCAGATGTGTTTTCGGCCAAGGCGCTGGAGTTCGGCGAAGGAGGGTTCGGGCATGGGGGCCTCCTGGGAGGGGGTGAGGGGGATTATGGGGCAAGGAGGGTAAAGTGGACAACAGCAAGGCGAAATAATATAGTCAAAGCCTGCTTTTACATGTGCTGATATAGGGTGATGTTTTACCCTACCGCACACTTCAGTGTGCGGCATAGGTTTTGTCGGCAGGTTCGGGCTAACAAAGGGAAGGACTGGATTCCGGCTTTCGCCGGAATGATGCGAAAAGGAAGGAGGCCAGAGGTGGCAACGGACTGGATAGGGATTGAGAAGAAGTATTACGCGCAGACGGTGCGCCGCCAACCCATTGTGATTATTAGGGGGCAGGGGACGAAGGTGTGGGACGCCAACGATAAAGAGTACCTGGACTTCACAGCCGGCTGGGCGGTGAACCAGCTGGGGCACTGCCACCCGGCGCTGCAGGAGGCGATGCGAGAGCAGGGCGCGCTGCTGATGCAGACGTCCAACCAGTTCTACACGGTGCCGCAGCTGCAACTGGCGCAGATACTAATCGACAATTCGTGCATGGACAGGGTGTTCTTCGGGAACAGCGGGGCGGAGGCCAACGAGGGGGCGCTGAAGCTGGCGCGTCGATGGGGGAAGAAGAACCGGAACGGGGCCTTCGAGGTCATCACAGCCTACAACTCGTTCCACGGTCGGACGATGTCGACGGTGGCGGCCACGGGGCAACCCCACTACCAGGAGGCGTTTCAGCCGCTGCAGCCGGGGTTCAAGCACGTCGAGTTTAACAACGTCGAGGCCATTATGGAGGCGACGACGGAGAAGACGGCGGCGGTGCTCCTGGAGCCGATACAGGGCGAGGGCGGGGTTAACATGCCGTCGGAGGACTATTTGAAGCGGGTGAGGGAGTGGTGCGACAAGCAGAACCTGCTGCTGATACTGGATGAAATACAGACGGGGATGGGCCGGCTGGGGAGCCTGTACGGCTACCAGGAGTATGGCATTGAGCCGGACGTTATTACCCTGGCGAAGGGACTGGGCGGCGGGCTGCCCATCGGGGCGTTTATGTCGACGGAGAAGGCGTTCGCACTGGAGTATGGGGACCACGGGTCGACGTTCGGGGGGAACGCTTTCACGACGGCGGTGGCTTACGCCAACGTGAAGTACATCATCGACCACAAGGTGCCGTCGAACGCCAAGGCCATGGGGTCGCACCTGATGAAGCGGCTGAACGAGCTGAAGAAGCGGCACTCGTTTATAAGCGAGGTTCGTGGAAGGGGGCTGCTGGTGGCGGTGCAGTTCGACAAGGACATGGCAGCGTCGGCGCTGGCGAAGTGCAACGAGGCGGGGGTGCTGTTCAACATGGTGCGGCCAAATACGCTGCGGTTGATGCCGCCGCTGAATATAACGGCGTCGGAGATTGATGAGGGGGTGTCGAGGTTTGAGAAGGCGTTGAAGGGGCTGTAGGGGGGAAGTAAAGCGAGTCGTGGCAGCAGACACGGCGATTAGATCCTTCGACTGCGTCGGAATACCGACTCCGCTCAGGATGACAAGCGGGAAGGGCGGGTCTCAGGCCCGCCCCTACAAAGGGAAAACAGTGGCAGGTGGTCTTTGATAAAGGGTCGTTGAGCTAGGGCTTCACCCTCACCTTAGTCCTCTCCCATCAAGGGAGAGGAAAGGGAAAGGAAGGCGTCGGGTGGCTTTAATACCAGTATTGTGGTGCTAGAGTATCACCCTCATCCTTCGGAAGAAGGGCAGGCCTTAACCCTCTCCAATGAAGGGAGAGGAAAGAATTTGGGTTGTAAAAACGAGTTCTTGGAGCAAAAGGAAAATGGCGGAAGAGAAGATAGTGCTGGCGTTCAGCGGCGGGTTGGATACGTCGGTGTGCATAAAGTGGCTGCAGGAGAAGCACAAGGCCCAGGTGGTGACTATGACGGTGGACCTGGGGATGGTGGACATGGAGCCTATCCGCCAGAAGGCGCTGAAGATAGGGGCGGCGGAGGCCTTCACAGTGGACGGGAAGGAGACATTTATTAAGGACTATGTCTTCCCGGCGCTGAAGGCGGGGGCGATATATGAAGAGCAGTACCCGCTGGCGACGGCTCTGGGTCGCCCGCTCATCGCGAAGCTGCTGGTGGAGACGGCGAGGAAGGTGGGGGCCAAGGCCATCGCGCACGGCTGCACAGGGAAGGGGAACGACCAGGTGCGGTTCGACGTGAGCGCGGGGGCGCTGGCGCCGGAGCTTAAGGTCATCGCGCCGGTGCGGGAGTGGGGGTGGACGCGGGAGGAGGAGATTGAATACGCCAAGAAGCACAATATACCGATACCGATTAAGAAGAGCAGGTTTTCGACGGACGAGAACCTGTGGGGCCGGAGCATCGAGGCGGGGGAGCTGGAGGACCCGTGGCAGGAGCCGCCGGAGGACGCTTACGAGTGGACGTCGGCGATATCTAAAACACCGGCGCAGGCGACGTACCTGGAGGTGGGGTTCCAGCGGGGCGTGCCGGTGTCGCTGGACGGCGAGGAGATGGAGCCTGTGGCGCTGGTACGACACCTGAACGAAGTGGCGGGGAAGTATGGGGTGGGTCGAATCGACCATATCGAGAACCGGCTGGTGGGGATAAAGTCTCGTGAGGTGTACGAGTCGCCGGCGGCGGTGGTGCTGCACGGGGCGCACAAGTCGCTGGAGGCGATGACGCTGAGCAAGGAGCAGGCCAGGCTGAAGCAGAAGCTGGCGCTGGAGTACGCGGACCTGGTGTACAACGGGCTGTGGTACACGGCGCATAGGCGGGACCTGGACGCGTATTTCGATAGCACGCAGCGGCACGTGTCTGGGATAATTCGGGTGCGGCTGCACAAGGGGACGGCGGCGGTGGTGGGGCGGAAGGCGGAGAGGCCGCTGTATCGCCACGACCTGGCGACCTACGGGAAGGGCGACACCTACGACCAGCGGGCGGCGGAGGGGTTCATAAGCATATACGGGCTGCCGGTGCGGACGCAGACGCGGGCGCAGGGGGAGTGAGGGATGGGGGAATTTAGTCAGGAGTAGCCAGCCAGATGGGGCCTGGTCAGCGGGGTTTTACCCCTCATCCTGCACCTTCTCCCACAAGGGGAGAAGGAGGGAAGGGACACGGCTAACGGCGAATGGGTATTGTTGTCACCCCTACGCTGGACTGGCTGAGGCGACAGGCCGCAGTCTGTGAGAAGCGGCTGCTAATATCAAGCCCTTATGTTAATGGCGGGATAAAAGAGGTTACGAGCTCAACTCGCAATGTCGTCAAGAAAACGCTGGTTACTCAGACAGACTTAAGGGATTTTGCGCTAAACGCCTCCAGCCTAGATTGTCTTTGTGAGCTTGCCAGGAATGGAATCGAGGTCAAAGTCCTAGGCGGCCTACATGCCAAGGTCTATGTCTTTGATGACCGCTCGGCGCTAGTAACGTCGGCTAATGCCACAGTGTCGGGATTGAGGCGCAACTGGGAGTGTGGACTTGAGACGACGGAAAAGGGGTTGGTTTCAGGGCTGGCTAAAGCCGTTCTGGGTGGGTTTGGGGCGCCTGAACCACCCTCAAAAATTTCTCTTAAAGACCTAGAAGCATTATTTGAGCCATTGGCGGCCATCAAGGCCATTATTCCTAAACCGCCTAGGACTCAAAAGCTATCTAAGGAAATACTTGAACCCGAGTTTCACATCGAGAATGAGTCAAAGTTCGTGGGAGCATTCTCAGGCTGGACTAGACTAACCCTAGAAGGCGTGTTGAGTATAAACAAGACAATATTTTCTTTAAATGATGTCGAAAGAGCGTGCTCGCCAAAAGCGACAAAAAGATATCCGACAAATCGACATGTTAGGGCTAAACTACGACAGCAGCTACAGGTACTAAGGACGAGAGGAATTATAGAATTTCTAGGCGGGGGAACTTATCAACTCACTATGAGGTAGATATGGCTCAGCCAAGTTTGGGGACTGTAGGCTATTTAGTTATTGACCTAACCGCTGGGGAACCTGTCGTCGTTGGTGTAGATAAACAAATCTTGCCTAGTTATGAAGAGGCGAGGGCTGAGGCTCAGCGAATTTTTGGAAATTTTGAAGGCACGAGCCGCTACTTCATAGCTGAATTAATCGTAGAACCCGAACATGAGTATACTATTGCTTGACCTTTGCGCGGTTCAAAACCTCTATTAAGGGTAAACAGTTGCCGTCGCTACAGAATGATCCATCCCCCTACGGCGTATCGTTGCATTATGACCGGCGGTTGTATAAGCAGGACATCGCCGGGTCAGCGGCGCATGCGCGGATGCTGGCGAAGCAGGGGATCATCGAGGCGGGGGAGGCGGAAGCTATCTGCCGGGGGCTGGAGGAGATTCGGGGGGAGATAGAGGCGGGGAAGTTCCCGTGGCGGCCGGAGCTTGAGGATATCCACATGAACATTGAGACGCGGCTGCGGGAGAAGATTGGGGCCACGGCGGGGAAGCTGCACACAGCGCGCTCTCGCAACGACCAGGTGGCTACCGACGTGCGGCTGTATGCCAGGGAGAAGGCGTCGGAGGCCGTCAGGGCGATTCGGGGCTTGCAGTTTTCGCTGGTGTGGCAGGCGGAGAAGCATACCGAGACCATCATGCCCGGGTACACCCACGTGCAGCGGGCGCAGCCGGTGCTGCTGGCGCACCACCTGCTGGCGTATTTCGAGATGCTGGAGCGGGATGTGGAGAGATTCCGGCGGGCATACGAAGCAGCGGACGTGCTGCCGCTGGGGAGCGGGGCGCTGGCGGGAGTGCCGTACCCGCTGGACAGAGGGTTCGTGGCCAAGGAGCTGGGATTCAGCCGTGTAAGCTCGAACAGCATGGACGCGGTGTCGGATAGGGATTTTGTCATCGAGTGGCAGGCGGCGGCGTCGGTGTGCATGATGCATCTATCGAGGCTGGCGGAGGAGATGGTGCTGTGGTCGTCGCAAGAATTTGGATTTGTCCACCTGGGGGAGAAGCACACCACGGGCAGCAGCATCATGCCGCAGAAGCGGAACCCGGACTTTGCCGAGCTGGCGAGGGGGAAAACGGGGCGGGTGTACGGGCACCTGATGGGACTACTGACGGTGATGAAGGGGCTGCCGCTGACGTACAATCGCGACATGCAGGAGGACAAGGAGGGGTTCTTTGATAGCGTCGATACGGTGCTGTCGACGCTGGAGGTGTTCACGGGGATGATGTCGTCGCTAGAGTTCAACGCGGAGATGATGGCCGAGGCGGCGGAGAAGGGGAACATGCTGGCGACGGACCTGGCGGACTATCTGGTGAGCAAGGGCGTGCCGTTCCGGGAGGCGCACGGGATACTGAGGAAGGTGTCGGAGTACGCGAGGGGGAAGGGGAAGGAGGCGCACCGGTTGTCACTGGCGGAATATAAGAAGTTTAGCGACAGGTTTGAGGAGGATGTGAAGGGGATTACGCTACGGCGGTCGGTGCAGGGGAGGAGGGTAGTAGGGGGGACGGCGTCGGGGAGGGTGAAGGCGGCGGTGAGGAGGGCCCGGAGGGTGCTGGAGAGGGAGGAGGGATGAGAGGAATGGGGAAAGCAGTGTATTGTGGTTGGCAAAATGGCTCCTTGGTGGTAGTGGTTCACCCTCACATTAGTCCTCTCCCATCAAGATGGGTGTTGCTAATTCTCCCGACAGGAAGAGGAAAAGAAAACGGAGACGACTGGCAGTGATAAAGTATTGTGGAGCCAGGGTTTCACCCTCTCTTCTGTTCTCCCCCATCAAGGGGGAGAAAGGGTAGAAGGGAGGCCTGGCTATGATAAGTGGCATCTTAACTAGCAACAGCCGTCATCAAGGGAGAGGAAAGAAGAAGGGAGTCTATGGGCAAGCGTTTCCAACAGAATGGGACGTGTGGACTATAAGTTCTCATCCTTCTCCCTTTGTGGGAGAAGGTGCAGGATGAGGGGGAATGACTAGCGCTACGGCCCGAGCAATAAGAAAACGTCCCACTGAAGCTGAAGCCAAGCTGTGGGCGGGGTTGCGTGAATTTCGGCTGGCTGGCTACAAGTTCCGACGGCAGGAGCCTATAGGTCGCTTCATTTGCGATTTTGTATGTTTCTCGCAAAAGTTGATAGTTGAAGTTGATGGCGGCCAGCACACAACAAATATCATCGCTGACGGTAAGAGGACTGCTTGGCTGGAAAGCCAGGGCTTCAAGGTGCTAAGGTTCTGGAACGCCGAAATCTTGAGGGATACACAGGCTGTGCTGGAAGCTATATCCAATGCCCTTAGTGGAAATGATTAATTCCAGACTTAGCCAAACAAAATGGAGGCAGTCCTAATGGCTGAGCGGAAGGTGAAAATAGCGCCATCGATACTGTCGGCGGACTTCAGCCGGCTTGGGGAGCAGGTGGCGGAGGTGACGAAGGCCGGCGCCGATTATATACACCTGGACGTGATGGACGGTCGATTCGTGCCGAACCTGACTTTTGGGCCGGTGGTGGTGGAGAACCTGAGGCAGTATACGCATCTGCCGCTGGACGCACACCTGATGATTGTGGAGCCGGAGCGTCGAATTGAGGACTTTGTGAAGGCTGGGGTGCACCATATCACGGTCCATGCCGAGGCTTGCACGCATTTGCACAGCACGCTGCATCAGATCAGGTCGTCGGGGCTGAGGGCCGGCGTGGCGCTGAACCCGACGACGTCGCTGGCGTCGATAGAGGACGCGCTGCCGTTTTTAGACATCGTGCTGATACTGACGGTGAACCCGGGATTCGGCGGGCAGAAGATGATACCGCAGGCGCTGGAGAAGGTGCGTCGGCTGCGCCGGATGGCGTCGGAGCGGGGGTGCGAGGTGGAGATAGAGGTGGACGGGGGGGTGAACGCGGAGACGGTGGGGGAGGTGGTGAGGGCGGGGGCGGACACGATGGTGGCCGGGAGCGCGGTGTTCAATAAGAAGGAGCCGGTAAGGGAGGCGATGGGGAGGCTGAGGGAGGCCCTTCGACAGGCTCAGGGCAAGCCCCCCCCCGAAACGGGTAGAGGGAGCTGCTAAGCGGCGGCCTTGGTTTTGGACGGCTTATGCAGGCTGCGGAGGCAGCGGGTGCAGATTTTGACCTTTTTGTAGTCGCCGTTGACTTCTATGGTGTGCTTGTGGATGTTGGGCATGAAGCGGGTGTTGGTGCGGCGCTTGGAGTGGGAGACGTTATGGCCGGCGACGCCGATTTTCCCGCAAAGCTGGCACTTCATGTCGATACCTTAAATTGACCCTTCTGAGTTTAGTTGCGTAGAATTCGTCATGTCAGGATAACATGAGGGGTGGTTTTGTGACAAGATTTATCAGGCAAGCCTGGTCACAAAAATGAATAGAGCTAAATACTCGGCAACACCATCTCCCTCTTCCCACTTTCCAAGTCAGGGGGAATTACCCCCCATCCTTTGTCCTTCCCCCTCAAGGGGGGAAGGTAAGACACACCGCAGACCCCCCTACAAGGAGAGCTTTGCCCACTCTGAACTCTCCTTCGGAAAGGGCTTGTTATCAGCGGTTACTCACTATGTTAGGGCGGCTAATGCCTAAGAAAAAGACAGTGAGGATTTCTGGTCGGGAGTTGAGGGATGGGCTAGCGGCGGGGGCGCGATGTATGGAGCGGTATGCGGCGCAGGTGAATGCGCTAAACGTGTTTCCGGTGCCGGACGGCGATACAGGGACAAATATGCTGCTGACGATGAAGTCGGTGGTGGAGGGACTAGATCCTTCGACTACGTCCGCCGATGGCGGACTCCGCTCAGGACTCGCTCAGGCTCACAAAGGCGAGCCTTCGCTCGGCTCCCACCCCGATGGAGTAGGAAGGGTGGCTCAACTCGCCGCGCGGGGGGCGCTGATGGGGGCGAGGGGGAACAGCGGGGTGATATTGTCGCAGTTTTTGTCGGGCTTTGCGCAATCGCTTAAAGACAAGGAGACGTGCGACGCCCGGGGGCTGGCGGCGGCGCTGACGGCGGGGTCGAGGGCGGCGTATTCGGCGGTGTCGAAGCCTGTGGAGGGGACCATACTTACCGTTATGCGGGAGGCGGCATCGGCGGCGGAGTCGGAGGCGTTGAAGAGTGGGGCGGACGTTATTGGGGTGTGGGAGGCGTCGCTGAAGGCGGCCAAGTCGGCGCTGGCGAGGACGCCGGAGCAACTGTCGACGCTGCGGGACGCGGGGGTGGTGGACTCGGGAGGGCAGGGGCTGGTGGTGGTGATGGAGGGGTTCCTGTGCGGGCTGAAGGGGCAGGACGTGGAGGCGGTGGAGGTGGAGATCAGCGCGCCGGCGGGAGGGCTTGCAACGATGCCGTCAGTACGAGGGGAGTACCTGGAGGCGATAGAGGGGGAGAAGTTCGGGTTTTGCACACAGTTTATGATCGAGGGGACGGGGATAGACCTGGAGGCGCTGCGGGCGTCGCTGGCGGGTATGGGGAACTCGGCGGTGGTGGTGGGCGACGCGACATTGGCGAAGGTGCATATTCACACCTTTGAACCAGACAAGGTGGTGGCGTTCGGCGGGATGATGGGCGTCACCAGCCAGGTCAAGATTGATGATATTGATAAACAGCACGTGGGCTTCCAGGCGCTGCACAAGCAGAGGAAGGAGACGCCTGCGCTGGCGGTGGTGGCGGTGGCCTGGGGAGAGGGATTCGCGAGGCTATTTCGAGACCTAGGATGCCACGAGGTTGTTGTGTGCGGGCGGACGATGAATCCCAGCGCGCAGGAGATTTTGGAGGCGTCGAAGATGACGGGGTCAAAGCGGGTGGCGGTGCTGCCGAACAACTCGAATGTGGTGCTGGCGGCGAGGCAGGCGGCGTCGATGAGCGAGGGCGTGATCCATGTCATCGAGACGAGGACGCTACCGCAGGGGGTGGCGTCGGCGCTGGCGTACAGCCCGGACGTGTCGCCGGAGCAGGCGCTGCGGTCTATGGAGTCGGCCAAGGGCGGGGTGAAGACGCTGGAGGTTACGACGGCGGTGCGGGACTCGGTGGTGTCGGGGAGGCCGGTGAAGGCGGGGCAGGTGATGGCGCTGCTGGACGATGTGTTGATATGAGCGGGAGGAGCAGGTCCTTCGGCTGCGTCCTTCTCCGAAGGACTTCGCTCAGGACTCGCTTCGCTCGGCCCCCTCCCGGGCGGGGTGGTGACGGTGTACTGGGGGGCCGGGGTGTCTGAGGGGGAGGCGAGGGAGGCCCTTCGATCCTTCGACAAGCTCAGGACTCAGGGCAGGCTCCCCCAGGGGGTTGAGGTGGAGGTGGTATATGGTGGGCAGCCGCTGTACGCGTATATCGTGTCGATAGAGTGAGGGAGGAGAGGAAGAGAGAGGGCCATGGGATGTGTAATGGTACCTGGCGGACGGAGCGTAGTGCTAGTGTTTCACCCTCACCTTAATCCTCTCCCATCAAGGGAGAGGAAAGAAGAAGGGGAGGTTAAGTGAGTCGTGATAAGCCGTATTGGGCGTGGCGACGGTCACGGCGATTAGATCCTTCGACTGCACCGGAGTACCGATTTCGTTCAGGATGACAAGAATAGGCGTGAATGGTGAAGACGGGGCGTGATGGTGGCAGTCGTATCGTTGAGATTCCTCGACTTCGCTCGGAATGACGTTTTACCTTCCATTGCACCTGAGATGGGGTACACCTAAACGCATTCTTGATAGTAAACTGAAAGGAGAGGCAGTACGACCGCCTAGGATGAGGGAGGTGAGGAGGTGGACGTTCAGAGAAGCAACAGGTTGGGGATATTGG
>VGZZ01000029.1 GCA_016872285.1 SAR202 cluster bacterium
GGCCTGCATGCGCAAGCTCCTTACCATCCTCAACGCTATGCTCAAACATAAGACCCCTTGGCATCTTTCTCCTAAGGTGATTTATGCCTAACTCTAAAGACGGTTGCTGAGCGAAGTCTCGATGTACTCATTGAGACATAGTCGAAGAATCTGTTCTGTCGGAAACCTCATGTCGTCATCACGGACACAATCCGGACAGTGTTCGGCATTCGCTTACTACAAGGACACCAACACGGGCTCCATGTTAGGGCTAGGCACGCCAAATAGTCAAAATAGCGGTTGAGCATCCCGCCCAGCGACGATAGAATTAAATTTACATAACCTTAATTCGACGGTCTATCTATGCCTCCGACACCCAGTCCCAGACATATCATCATGCCAGGCCAGGAACTGTGGACCCGCGCCCGTGGCGTCAACGTCCGCTACTTCCGCCTCGGCCAGGGCCCGCCGGTGGTCCTAATCCACGGCCTCGGCGAGTCCTCCCTGGTCTGGTGTTCCAACATGGAGGAACTAGCCTCAAACCACACCGTCATCGCCCTGGACCTCCCCGGCCACGGCGCCTCCGACAACCCTCAATGGCGCTACTCACTGGACGAGTCCCAGGAGTTCCTCATCGACTTTATGGACTCCCTTCACCTTCACCAGCCCTCCCTCATCGGCAACTCCATGGGCGGCCTCGTCTCCCTTTCCCTAGGTCTCGACCGCCCGGAGCGTATCGACAAACTGGTCCTCGCCAACAGCGCCGGCCTGGGCCGCGAAGTCGCCGGCTTCCTCCGCCTCCTCTCCCTTCCCCTCCTCGGCGAATTCATGGCCCTACCCAAGCAGCAAGGCGTCCGATTTCTAATGAGCCGGCTCCCCGACGATGACGATGGCCTCACTGAAGCCTTTGTCGCCGCCCTATTCGAGGAGCGCCGCCGACCCGGCAACACCGCCGCCATGCTCCGAATGCTGCGCTCAGGCGTAAACCTCCTGGGCGTCAAACCCTGGGCTGTCCTCACCAACCGTCTGTCGGAACTCAAGGCGCCTACCCTGGTGCTATGGGGAAAGCGCGACGCCATCTTCCCCGTTAAGCACGCCTACCGCGCCGCCAAACTAATCCCCAAGGCCCGCCTGAAAGTCTTCGACAACTGCGGCCACTGGCCCCAGCGTGACGCCCGAAAAGCCTTCAATAAACTCGTCCTCCAGTTCCTCTCCACAGGCATCCCGTAGCGCAAATGTCATCTAAAGGAATAAATGCCTCCAAGGAAATTCCTTCTCCCCTTGTGGGAGAAGGTGCAGAGCCTGTCCTGAGCCTGGTCGAAGGAATGAGGGGTAAACCCTGGAACTACGTTCCGTCCGCCAGGCCAGACCACGCCTAATATGGCTTCTCTTCTAGCCTCTTTCCCTGTTCCTTTCCTCCCCGTTGCCGCCCTCACACCACGCCGCTACACTCTAAGCCATCCCACCACACCATAGGCCCACCCATTACCGCCACCGCCAAAATCTTATCCCTCCCCGGCAAAGAGACCTGGGTCCACGCCCACGGCATCCGCGTCCGGTGCTTCCTCGCCGGCCAGGGCCCTCCCCTCCTCCTCCTACACGGCCTCGGCGAAGCCGCCATCGTCTGGCACGCCAATATCGACGCCCTGGCCTCCCGCCACACCGTCGCCGCCCTCGACCTCCCAGGCCACGGCCACTCCGACAAGCCCGACTGGCGCTACTCCCTGCAAAAGTCCACCGCCTTCTTACTCGACTTCATGGACGCCTCCGGCTTCGACCAGGTCTCCCTCGTCGGCAACTCCATGGGCGGTCTCATGGCCCTGGCCCTCACCCTGGAACACCCCCAGCGAGTCCATAAGCTAATTCTCGTCGACTCCGCCGGCCTGGGCCGCCAGGTCGCTGGCTTCCTCCGCCTCATGAGCATCCCCGCCATGGGCGAACTCATGGCGCGTCCCACCCGGGACAGCGTCAAGTGGACCCTCCGCCGCATCTTCTACGACTACGCCTTCGCCACCCCCCAATTCATCGAAGCCCTCTATCAAGAGCGGCGCATCCCCGGCAACAAACAGGCCATGCTTAAAATATTGCGCTACGGGGTTAACTTCTTCGGCCTAAGGCCTCATGCGCTGCTGTCCAACCGTTTGCCCTGCGTGAAAGCCCCCACTCTAGTACTCTGGGGCCAGCAGGACACCATCTTCCCCGCCTCCCACGCCCGCCATGCCGCCGGCCTCCTCCCCGGTGCCCAACTCCACACCTTCGATCAATGCGGCCACTGGCCCCACATCGAAAAGCAAGAAGAATTCAACCAACTGGTACTGGACTTCCTTGTCTCCTGAGGCCTTCTCGCTTTAAAAGCAGAGGAGAGGGCGGTCGCCCTCTCCTCTGCTTTTCCATCTGAATCCAATACAAGCCTAGCTGTTGTGGGCCTGGTGGTTCCCTCCACCTAGTTTCCCAGCAACTACCAGCACTACATTCCCATTCTTGTCCTTGATCATGATCTCCATGGTGTCGTCGGAGCCAGGCTCACCCGCGTCGGTGAATACCCACTCGGCTGTGGCGCCGGACACGCCGTTATAGCGTCCCTTGCCGCTACCCTTATAGGTGTCAAAGCCGGCCTTGGGATTCTCCGGGCCAATGGCCGGGTCGTCGCTGCAGGCGGCGGAGGTCAGGCTCTCCAGATGGAACTTGTTGCCCTTGCCCCAGTTCACTTCAAGGTTGTTGGATGTGTCGGAGGCGTTGCAGTTTAGCTGGAACCCGTGCTTCGCAGGACTGTCGCCAATGCTGCCGCCGCCGGTCATCCGGCCCTTCGCCACAGGGCAGTACTCATCTATCAGCCCGTCTCTATCGTTATCGATGCCGTGGCCGCAGATCTCAACCAACGGCGCTTCCTCCCAGGTCTTGGTCACCCGGTTGGATCGTTGCGTCCTGCCGGCCGAGTCCACAAAGGTAGCCTCAATGGTGTCCGTCCCCGCAGCCGTCCCAGTGTGAGTGAATGAAGCCTGGCCGCTGCCGTTAGTCACGCCGGTGCCGGTGGTGCCGGTATGAGGCCCGGCGATAACCGTAAAGGTGACCGTGGTCCCGACCACGGGAGCGGGCGAGCCGCTGCTGTCGTAGTAGCAGCTCAGCGAGATGTAAGGGCCCGTCTTGCCTGCCTCCGCCACCACAAAGTCCGTGGCCGCGTCCATCAGGCCGTCGCCGCCCTGGGCGTAATGGAACACCTCGTCGGTGCCAATGATGATGACGTTTCCGTCTACCGCATTGGCCCACTCCGTGGGGTTCGCTACTTTGGCGGACCTGGGCGAAGTATCGCCAGGTCCGCCAAAGTAGCACGTCGGGTCGGGGAACGCCAGCGCGTCGTACTAAGCAAACTGCGCGGTAGTCATTGTCGCCCAGGTTGCGTTATCTACAATGACAGGAGTCTTGCCGGCATTGGTGAAGTGCATGGCCAGTCTGCTGGTGCCGAACCCGCCATCAAAACCCGCCGGGTCTAGGATCAGCACCTCGCCGGCCGCGGCCTCCGTGGCCGGGGCCGAGTTGGAAGCCGGTCCCAGAATCACGAACAACAGGGCCGCCAAGGCCAGAAGTGCGCCTATAAGCCCTAGACGCTTGGAAATGAGACCTGTGTGTGCAACTGCTCCCATAACTTTATCTTTTTGTGAAGTCAATTTTGTTTGTCTCCCAACCCATCCGAATTGCATTGCCTTGTGTCTGTCCCCCACCTGCCATCTAGCCCCTGACAACACTTTCATAAGGTGAGCTAGATTTGTGAGCTTCAGACCTGATTCATTCAGCCCCTAGGACTAAACTGCCGCTCTTCAGGACTATCTTCGCTTCCTTTTACACCAGAGAGAGTCTCCTATTTAAAGACTGCCGGACGCCCCTTTCTATAATTAAATCATCAGGTATCTCGTTGCTTGCCCTGGCGCATCGAATGCTTTAAGGCCCGCCCCTGACGCTGGTCGAGGGCAGGCATAGCAGGATAAATTTGCAAGTGTTTTCTGGCATTGAATCGCGCCAGCCTTGACGACTAGGTTGCCGCCCTTTAGACTGCTGTCGCCGGCCCACTTCCTCTCCCCACATTGAGCGTGCCCGGCGTTTAAATTACCCAAATCGTTCTAACAGGAGGGTTTCTATGGCGGACCTGACACTGTCCGAGGCCAACAAAATCATCGACGGGGCCATCGCCAAGGCCAAGGAGCTCAAAATCCGAGTCAGCGTCGCCGTGGTGGACGCCGGCGGTCGGCTCCTCGCCTTCCAACGCATGGACAACGCCACCTGGGCCGGCGTCTACGGCTCCCAGGGCAAAGCCATCGCCTCCGTCGGCTTCGGCCGCACCAGCGGCGAGCTCCAGCCACGCGCAGACGCCCCCATCATTCGCGGCATCGTCGCCGCGGAAGGCGGCCACATGATCCCCAGCCAGGGCGGCGTCCCCATCATCCGCAACGGCAACCCCATCGGCGGCGTGGGCGTCGGCGGCGGCACCAGCCAGGAGGACGAAGACTGCTCCAAGGCCGGCATCGCCACCGTCATAAAGTAACCGCTGTCCCTTCACACTAAAGGCGCCGGCGCCCCGACCAGTCCCCTCCCAGGCGCCGGCCTTCCTTTTTGATGTCTCTGCCCCGCCCAATCAGTCTGAGTTATCATCCCTAGGCCCTGTTGTGCCTCGACTAACAAACATACTCTTATACACGGCTGCGCTGGCCCTCCTTACCCTCCTCCCTATATCCTGCGCCGCGAGCCAGCCCTCCTTCCATCTCGGCCCCGTCGAATCCATGACCCTGTCCTGGAAAGTTGCGGGCGTTCAGCAGCAGGGCAGCCCTATCTCTTCCGATGACACCAATAACAAACCGCTTATCGATCAAACCCTCAGCGCCATCAACTCCGTCGCGCAGCTTGACGAGATCGACAAAGCCCTGACCCCAGAGCTTGGCCTTCGATACCTCGATAAGCTCCCTTCCCTGCGCATCGACCACCTCGACGGCAGCCACACCCTCATTCGACCCGCCCTCACCTGCGAAAGCGTCGTGGGCGCTCAGCCCTGCAGCCTCTGGTCCAACCGGTGGGCGATAGAAAGCGGCGGTGCCCTCCACGGCGCCGAATCAAAGGACCTGGCCTTGGCGTGGTTCCAGGCCTGCCACCCCAGCGCACCCCAGACCGTCCCCACTCCAACAGGCGTCTGCTTTTTGCTTTCCACTGCTCCATTCCTCTATCCTTCATCCAATAGAATCGCTCTATACCACTTCGTCCCCTGCCACCTCTCAAACCAAATCCTTTTGAGCAACTAGGAGTACCCATGGCCTTCCAACTCGTCTGCGTCAAATGCGCCAAAAAGCACGACAGCTCCAAATACCGTATCTACTGCGACGCCTGCGGCTGCCTCCTCGACGCCCTCTACGACACTCCCGCCGCCAAAAGCGCTCGCGTCCTCGGCAACGCCCGCGGGACCGCCCGCTTCGCCCCCATGCTCCCCCTCAATCACCCCGACCGCATGGTCACCATGGGTGAAGGCGATACTCCCATCGTGCCCCTTCCTCGCGTCGGTCAAAAACTGGGCCTCGGCAGCATCAACGCTAAGCTGGAATATTTCAACCCCACCGGCTCCTTCAAGGACCGCGGCAACTTCGTCCAGGTCTCCGTCCTCAAGGAGACCGGCGTCAAAGAAGTCGCCGACGGCACTGGCGGCAATGCCGGTCACTCCTTCGCCGCCTATTGCGCCCGCGCTGGCATCACCTACCACGGCTTCGCCGCCGAAGCCCTCAGAGACCACCGCAAGCTCCACGCCATCGCCTTCCATGGCACGCGAATGAACTGGATAAGCGGTGGCCGCAAAGCCCGCGGCGAGGCCGCCCGCGAGTTCGCCGAGGACAAGGGCATCCTCCTCATGAGCTACGCCCAGAACATCTACTTCATCGAAGGCCTTAAGACCCTCGCCTACGAGGTCGCCGAGCAGATGGACCCCCTCCCCGACCACATCATCGTCCCCATCGGCAACGGCTCCATCTACCAGGGCCTCTACCGGGGCTTCAAAGAGATGCTCCAGGACGGCCGCGCCAAGCGAATGCCCCGCCTCCACGGCGCCCAGACCCAGGAAACGCCCCCCGTGGTCTCCGCCTTCGAAGGCCGTCCCTGGACCCCCTACGACGGCGAGGCCAAAAGCCGCGCCAACGGCATCGGCGTTCCTACGCCCCCTCGACTCCAAGATATGGTGGCTCAAGCCAAAGACACCGGCGGCAGCTTCGTCACCGTCCCCGAAGAAAGCCTCCTCGGCTGGCAAAAAGCCCTGGCGGAACTGGAAGGCCTCCTCGTCGAGCCCACCTCCGCCATCGTCGTCGGCGCCGCCGAAGTCCTCAAAAAACGCGGCATCATAAACCCCACCGACCGCGTCCTCCTCCCTCTGACCGGCTTCGGCATAAAGGAAGCGATACCAGGGTTTTAGACATGAGCAATTCAATCAGCTTAAAAGATTTGCGATCTGATCTGCCCAAGACAATAGCCAAGTCACCACAAAACAAGAACGAGTTATCGTGACCAAGCATGGCAAGCCAGTCGCCGTCATGCTCAGCATCGAGGATTACGAAGGCCTCGTTGAGACCCTGGATATCCTTTCAGACCCAGAGGCCATGGCTCGCATACGCGAAGCTGAAGAAGATATCCGTCAGGGCCGTACCATCCCCTGGGGGGGAGTTTAAGGCCTCCCTGAATCACCCGCCGCAATCGTTACTATGCGCCCCGCGAAGGGTCTAATCGCCGTGACGGTCGTCAGGCTGTGTAGCAAACGGGGCAGTTAGCCTCTCGGCGCCGATTAGGGGCCTCGGAATAATAGAAAAAGGTTTGTTACTGTCATCCTGAACAAAGTGAAGGACCTAATCAACGTGACTGCCGCCACGCGCTCGCCACTTTTAAGGGGGAAGTCTCCACTCACTCCCCCAAATGCGCCAAATACTGCCCCACGTAGTCCATCCCCACCCGCTCGCTAAACGCCGCCATCAACCCCTTCGTCACCGGCCCCGGAATATGCCCGTTCCCTATCACTACCCCGTTGAAATTCCTCGCCGGCAATATGCAGACGCTTGTGGTCGTTACAAACATCTCGTCCGACGCCGACGCATCGAACAGGTCCACGTCCTTCTCCACCATCGGTATTTTCAACTGCGACGCCAGCTCCAGCACCGTCTGCCGAGTGATCCCGTTCAATACCATCTGCGCCCGAGGCGTGTACAGCACCCCGTCCTTCACCAGGAAAATGTTATAGGAGCTTCCCTCCGACAGGTTCCCTCGCTCGTCCAGCAGCGCCACCCACGCGTCCGGGTTCTGGCTCTTCACCTCCAGGTCCGCCATCACCACGTTCAGATAGTTGTGCGTCTTCACCTGCGGGCTCATCACCCACGGCGGCGTCCGCCTCACTGACGACGTCACCAGTTGCACCCCGTCCCGAAAATACTTGGCCCTCTGTTTCAACGGCAGCGGCCTGCATTCAATCAGCACCGTCGCTCTGTGCGACGCGTCGTCCACCCGCCCGCGAGTCACTCGCTGGCTGACCCAGTAGTCCTCATTCCGCCCCAGCAGCGGCGCGTTCCGACGCGCCACCTCCCCCGTCAGCTCCGCCATCTGCTCCGCCGGCATCCCCGGGTCGATGCGCAAAAACTTCAGCGACTGGTACAGCCTATCGACGTGCTCCCGCAATTTGAACACCTTGCCGTTAAACGTCCGCGCCGTGTCAAAAGCCGCGTCCCCGTGCAAAAACCCCAAATCCCGAATCGATATGCTGGCCTTACTCTCGGGAACAATCTGCCCATTGAGATAAACCACGCGCTCCGCCATAACGCACCTCCAAATATTCCAATCGATGTCATAATATCAGGCAAATAAAATGAGTGGAAATAATACAAAGGCAACTATATAAAGCCGCTCACCCTGAGCTTGTCGAAGGGTGAGGGTGGTGATCTGCCGCATTGAATTACCTTATGGTCACAATGGAGGTACGTCATGCCCCACGCCAACGTAGGCAAGTCCGGCCAACTCTTTAATCGCATCGGCTTCATCGGCATCGGCCGCATGGGCCTCCCCATGGCCCGCAGCCTCCTCTCCGCCGGCTTCCACCTCACCGTCCACAACCGCACCCCCGCAAAAGCCCAATCCATAGTCTCCCTTGGAGCGACCCCCGCCTCCTCCCCCACCGACATCGCCCGCGCCTGCGACGCCGTCCTCGCCTGCCTCCCCGACGTGCCCGCCTCCGAAAGCGTTTTTCTCGGCCCCGACGGCCTCATCGCCAACGCCCGCCCCGGCCAGCTTTTCATCGATTTCAGTACCGTCGGTCCCACCACCTCCCGCCGCATCTACAACGCCGCCAAGGCCAAAGGCGCCCGCTTCCTCGACGCCCCCGTCAGCGGCGGTGTCGAACGCGCCGCCTCCGCCTCCCTCACCATCATGGCCGGCGGCGACCGTGACGCCTTTGACCGCGCCCTGCCCATCTTCAATACCCTCGGCTCCACCGTTCGATACGTCGGCCCCTCCGGCGCTGGCAGCGTGGTCAAGCTCATCAACCAGCTCCTGGTGGGCGTCCATACCCTCGCCGCCGCCGAGGCCCTGGTCCTGGGCGCCAAGGCCGACGCCGACCCCAAGCAACTTCTGGAAATCCTTAAAGTGTCATGGGGCCAGAGCTTTATGCTCGATCGCAACGGGCCCATTATGCTTGAGCGTCGCTACGACGACGCCCGCGGCCCCCTTCGCCTCCTCCTCAAAGACATGTCCCTGGTCAATCAGATGGGCCGAGACTCCGGCGTCCCCCTCCGCGCCGCCTCCCAGGCCCTCGAAGCCTTCCGCCAGGCCGCCGACCAAGGCATGAGCGAGCTGGACCTCAGCGCCCTCGGCCTGCTGCTGGAAAAAGAGGCCGGCATCCGTATCGCTGACTTGTCATCCTGAGCGAAGTGCCGATGTACTCGTCGGTACCCAGTCGAAGGATCTATGCCTAAACCGCTACCCACCACTTACCTAACCTTGACTTCTCTTTCTCCATGGGGAAGGGGGCTGGTAGGGATAAATGTCATTTCGAGCGTAGCCTGTCCTGAGCCTGTCGAATGGGTCGAGAAACCTCAACGATACGTCTGCCACCATCACGCCCCATTATCACTACCTTCACCTTCCCTCGCCCTCCCACTCCCACCTCCCCCTACGGCCCAAACGAATTCCCACCCTCGTCCACCATCTCTCCATCATTGCTTATCCCCCCGGGTCCCTCCCCCGGGTTACCCCCCCCCACCAGTATGCTCCCCCGAATCGTCAGCCGCCCGCTCACGCCGTTCCTTATATTTGATCCATTGACCGAAAAATTATCCTGCAGCGTCGTCTCGACTATGCTCATGACTCCTGCATTGAATATCCCGCCGCCGCTGCTGCTCCGCGAGCACTCATTATCTTCAATACGCGCCCGCGTTATCGTCGCCTCCGCTCCCTCCTCGTTATATATACCTGCGCCGCCGATATAGAACGTCCACCCGCCCGATAACGTCACATCCGTCAATATCATCTCGCCCAGGTTCAGAATCAGCCCCCCTCGTACATCCGCATAGCTGTCTCGAATCAACACACTCTCGATAGTCAGCTTGCCTTCGTTGACAATGGCCCCGCCTCCATGCAGAACACCACTCTGCGCTGAGTCGTAGCGCGCTCCATTTTGTAGGGTCATCACACCAAGCCCTAGGTCCCCATCCGGCATAACATGGAACAACCGCCTCCCCCGGCTGACGTCACCCTCCACCCTTCCCCCATCGATGGTCGTCCCTGCTTCCCCCGTAATTGTTACCGTCGCGTTCACGGCTATCTCGCCCAGTGTTAAACCGTACTCTTCTGCAAGCAGCGTTACCTCCGTCTCTCCCTCCAGCTCGTTCGCCTCCTCCACCGCGGCCCGAAGGGTGCATTGACCCTCTGCCGTCTCGCACACCCCGTCCCCTGGCGAGGCGTCAGCCGCATCCGATGTGGTATTCACGCTAAACGTCCGGGTGCTCGAAATCGGCGTGGGGGTCGGCATGGGGGTGGGAGTAGGTGGCAAGACCGCTGGCGCGCCGGTGAGGCTCTCACATGCTATGGCATCGCCGTCGCCGTCCATCACATGCGGGTCACTGTCAGGCCCTCCAGCAGCTTCGTAGAAGTCCTGGGCCTCATCCCAATTGCTGAAGTCGGTGCAGTTGCGATCATCTCCATCAGGGTCAAAGCGAAAAGGTCTGCCAGTCCGCTTGCCGGTGGGTATGCCGGGACGCGTCGGCGTCCCTGAGGACCTTACGATGGGCGTCGGCGTCATCGTGGCCGTAGCCTGCGTCTGCGTAGGCGTCGATGTCACTGTAGGAGTTGACGTCGCGGTGGCCGTGGGCGACGAACCGCCGTTTGTCGAGTTCGTCTGGCTCGGAGTCTGCGTAGCGGTAGGCGATGGCGATGGCAGCAGAGGGGAGGTCGCGGTAGCAGTCGGCGATGGCGTGCTGTTCAGTGCGCCCGGCTCATCCTCGCCGCAGTTGATGAGCGCTATCATCCCCGCCAAAATCAACGCTAGCCATATATACCTCATAGGCCGCCGCCTGGGCTTCCCGCCCGGTATTAATGGTAATTGCGGTGTACTTTAGTCCTTCCCATCACACGTTCAACCACCCGCCAGGACTTAGGCCGCCTGCCAAATGGACTAGTGCGCCTTAAGAAGCAAAACTGGCCGCCTGCCAGTGACATCTGCCTCTTTACTTAAGACTCCTCTGGTCGCTATCCTTATCACCCTGATCATCAGTCCCTTACTCATAAGCCCATCATCACTGAGGTCATTAACAAGAGAACAATAAGGACAACTCAGAAAACAATTCCGTATCTAGCCCACGCCTGAAACTCTGAATTGTTCCCCCTAAAAAATCTTTTCAAATACACCCGTTCTCAAAGCGCATTCTGTGGCCGCCAGCAAGATCTATGCCGCGCCACTTATAGTGCGGTAAGGTATGAACTTCTACCTGCAACGCCCCTTGTTCATTAAGGACCGAGGTCTATGAAAATGAAAGCGAATTGTCATTCCGAGCGGAGTCTCCCCAACCTTAGTTTCTATTCAATTAGGGAAGCTCAATTTATCGGCTTGTACTCGGACCTAGTCGAGGAATCTGTTATGACCAAAGCCTGGCTTGGCTTTTGAGTGGCACGCCCCGCTCTCTCCTAGTCACACAACTACTATCACCTTCCGTGACCAGCATCATACCTCTTTGACCTAGGTAGCGTGCCACATCCGGCCTATTGAACCTCCCCCATCCATCCCCCTACCGCGCCAGCCTCCTCATCCCCATGCTCGCCAGGTCCACCATCACCACCAGTATCAGGTACCACATCAGCAGCAACGCCACGTCCGTGTACCTGAAGAAACTCATGTCCAGCCGGAACTCCCGGCCTAGCCCTCCCGCCGCCACAAACCCCACTACAATCGTCGTCCGAATAATCACCTCCCATCGATATAACAGGTACGTCAGGAACTGCGGCATCGCCTGCGGCAGTATCGCGTACGCCAGCATCTGGAAACGGCTCGCCCCCGCCGTCCGCAGCGCCCTCGCCGGCCTCGGGTCCAGGTTCTCCACCACCTCTGACGACAGCCTCCCCACAATGCCAAAATTGTGCAGTCCCAGCGCGATAGCCCCCGGCAATATCCCCGGCGAGAACAGGAACACCACTATCATCGCCATGGTCAGTTCCGGAATGCCGCGAGTGATTATGAACAGTCCCCGCACCACAAAGAACATCCCCTTCCACACCGGCGACCTCGACACCGCCAGCTCCCCGGACGCCACGTTCCACGCCCCGGCCATAAACGTCAGCAAAGCCAGGAAGCCCGCAATCCCTATCGCCAGCACGCTCATAGCCAGGGTGCTGTACGCCAGCTTCCCCGCCTCCGCCCACTTGGAGGCATCCAGGAACGCCGGCGTCCCCGGCCTGCCCACCCCCGCCAGGTCCTCCAGGAACCCCCACGCTCGGCGCCACGTGTTGCCGTTGAACAGGTCCCCAAACCCGCTGTCGCTGCCCGACAAAATATACCCCCACGACGCCCCCGCCAGCGCCACCGCCACTACCGCCGACACCCTCACCGGCGTCCACCACCGTTTCCTCCCCTCAGGTCTCTTCTCTCCCCCCGAATCCCCCCTTCCCCCGCTTCCTGCGGGGGAAGGATAAAGAGCCTGTCCTGAGTGCGCCTGCCCTGAGCCTGGTCGAAGGGTCGAAGGAATGGGGGTCTCTCCTCGTGTTCCCTCTGGTCCTCTCCCCCCTTGAGACGCGTGATGTTCGCTAGAGGCCTGACTTCTGACAAACTGCGAGTCTTTTGAGCCAGCCGGGATTGGGGGACGTCTCATCTGGTTCTCCCCCTTCGGCCTGAAAGGCGAAGGGGGAGTTAGAGGGGGTTGTGGTGCCTTACTTTCTCTTCCCCTTCCAGCAGGAAGGGGCCAGGGGATGGTATCCCGATTAAGAACAGGAATGTGCTTCGCATCACACCTTTGAAGGGAAAGTTTTGCCCTAGCCCAGGCTTGGTCGAAAGAACAGAAGGTCGTGGCTTCGGCGGAGACATGGCCTCTATCCTTCCTCATCTCGTCATCGACCTCCTCACCCACGCGCTCCACCCGTCCACCAGCGTAATAATCGCGATGAGGAAGTACAGCAGCGTCCACACCTCCTCATACCGCAAGTCCCCCAGCGACAACTGTATCTGCAACCCAAGCCCGCCTACCCCCACAAACCCCATAATCGCCGCCGACCGCAGCGCGCACTCGAAGCGATAGAAGCTGTAGCTCAGCATGTCCGGCATCGCCATTGGCAGCCGCCCAAACAGCAGCACCTTCCACTCCGACGCCCCCGAGCTCCGCAGCGCCCTCAACGGCTGCTCCGGCACGTCGTTCAATATGTCGGCGTAGATGCGGCCCAGAATGCCCCCATACGGTATCCCCAGCGCCAGCACCGCCGCCATCGGCGATAGTCCCAGCGCCACCACAAACAGCCACGCCCACACCAGCTCGTGTATCGACCGCAGGAAGCCCAGCGTGAACCGAAAGCCTCCCGCGCTAGCCCATCGCGCCCCCCGGCTCCGCGCCAGCGCCCCCGACGCCAGGACCCCCAGCGGGAACCCTATCGCCAGCGCCAGGCACATGCCCGCCACCGCGTAGGCCACCGTCTGCCACGCCGACTCTACCCCCAGCCTCAAAAACGATGCCGATAGCTCCGGCGTAAGGGCGGCCTTAACTAGCTGTCCAATGGCAGACCACCCGCCCGGGTGCACCACGTCCTCCACCCAGTTCACCGACGCCAGGCTCCACAGCACGGCCACCACCAGGATTAGCGTCAGGAAGCCGCGGCCCTGGAAGAAGCTATGCCTTGGCTTTGGCTGGGCCTTCGCTGAGGTTATAGAGGCCATTAAGTATGTTGTCCGATAGTTTCACCACCGGCAGGTCGAACTGCACTTTGCCCTGCCTCAAGCCAATAGCGCGAGTGAAGTAGGCCCGCGCTAGGTGCGTCGTGTGTATGCTGGCTATCAGCGTCTTGTTGGACTCCGACACTATCCTGGTCAAAAGCTGCATCAGGTCCTCCGCCCGCGCCGGGTCCAGCGACGCCACTGGCTCGTCCGCCAGCACCACCCTCGACCCTTGCGCCAGCAGCCTTGCCAGCGCCACCCTCTGCTGCTCCCCTCCCGATAGGTGCGACGTCCTCTCGTACAGCTTGTCCGGTATTCCCACCCGCAACAGCGCGTCCTGCACCATCGGCTTCTCTTGCGGCGCCACCAGCGAGACCAGGGAGCGCCACAGGCTCCAATACCCTAGCCGCCCCGCCATGATGTTGTGCATCACCGACAGGTGCGGCACCAGGTCCAGCTGCTGGTGCATTACGCCCACCAGCCCCGCCAGTTCCCTCCCAGGGTGCAGTGATGCCACGTCGATGCCGTCCAGCGTCACCGCGCCCTGGTCGGGCTTGATCACGCCGCCAATCAAGTTCAAAAGCGTGGTCTTCCCGCTGCCGCTGGGCCCCAGCAGCGCCACCCGCTCCCCGTCCCGTATGTGCAGCGTCAGCGGCGACAGCGCCGCCGTCCCGTTATAGCTCTTCGCGACGCCCTGTAACACCACCAGGGGCTTGGGAGTTAGCGCCACAAACGTCACTCTACCAGCTTTAGTCGCTTGGCCACGTCTTCAATCGCCCCGTAGAGGCTGTTGTCCGCGGCCACAAACTTATCCGTGCTGAAATCCTTCAAAATAGCCGCCATCGCCGGATCCTCGCCCATAGTTAATAGCGCTGTCTTCAGCCTGTCCGTGAAGCCCGCGCCAAAGGTCTTGTCCAAGTCCGCCCTTACCGACCAGTTGTAATCGTAATAGGCGTCCGTCGTGTTCAGCACTCTCACCTTGTTCAGGTCCACCTTCCCCTCCCGCACCGCCGTGGCCCACACCGCCTCGTTCAGCGCCCCGGCCTGGAAGGCCCCACTCTCCACCAGCTTCCATGTAGTGTCGTGAGAGCCTGA
The DNA here is from genome assembly GCA_016872285.1 of SAR202 cluster bacterium. Taxonomy (NCBI): domain Bacteria; kingdom Bacillati; phylum Chloroflexota; class Dehalococcoidia; species SAR202 cluster bacterium. The sequence goes on from VGZZ01000029.1 coordinate 14,480, forward strand.
GTAGTTAGGCAGGCCTTTGAAGTCCTTATCGGCGTCCACTCCCGCCTGTAGCAGGAAGTACCGGGGCATCAGGTGGCCCGACGTAGAACTCTCACTGCCGAAAGTGAAGCTGGACCCCTTCAAGTCCGCCAGAGTCTGCGCGGCCAGGTCCTTCTGTACGATGAAGACCGAATGGAACTGCGTATCGATGGGCCGCTGGGCTATCGCCACGGAGCCGGGTGTCACCTTCCGCGCTTGCACCCCCGTCAGCCCGCCGAACCACGCTAACTGAATCTCCCCGTTCTTGAACCCCGTCACCACGGCGGCATAGTCCACAGTCGCCACGTACTTCGCCTCCACCCCCAGCTTCCGGCTCAGATAGTCGGCCACGCCGCTGAAGCGTCGCACCAGCACCGCCGTATCCTGGTCCGGAATCGCACCAATATTCAGAACCTTTGATGAGCTCGCCGCGGGGGTATTGCCCGACCCCGGCGTCCCGTCCTCTTCACCGCAAGCGGCTGCTGCTATCAGCACAAGCAGCAATGGCAAAAGCAAGAGCCAGTGTCTTGATAACCTAATCACTGAAGCCTCCTTACACCTGTTCTTTATTCCAGCGGGATTACGTGCAATACCCACGGCACGCAGCCTGGAACAGGACAAGGGGCCTACAGCGGAGAAGTCTAGTCGGCTATGGGAACAAGTAAACGCGGCAGGACGCACCTCGCCCAGTCCAGGCGCGCCCTCAGGTGAAGCCTCTATGAATTGCCGGTCGAATAATCTGAGCGTTCATATCAAGTATTGAAAATATTAATGATTCCTATTGATGTTAGTCAATATATCCCACAGTTGAGGCAAAATGACCCGCCCGAAACCTTGCTCTCATCCGTATCGATGGTAAAATCCCCTTGACCACTCATTATCTGGAGGGCTATGCATCCTGACTTTGCTGAAGGCTCCATAGCCTGGGAAGTCCTCTTCTCCGCCGCCTATCTCGGCGGCGCGCTCCTCATCGCCTTCCTCATCCACCCCACCTTGACCGGCATCGCCCGTGTCCTCACCGCCCGCACCAAGACCTCCCTGGACGACCTCCTCGTCGCCGCCATATCTCGCCCCCTCTTCTTCATGGTGCTTCTCCAGGGCGCCTTCCTGGGCCTCACCAGCACCACCTTCCTCAACGATGGCCAGGAGATCATCAACAACACCTGGTTTATCCTCGCCATGGCGCTCCTCCTCTACGCCCTCCAGCGATTGGTCAGCGCCGTCCTTTTGTGGTATGGCCGCGACGTGGCCGACAAGACTCGCAGCCAGATGGACGATAAGCTCCTTCCCCTGTTGCGCCGCATAGCTGGCGTATTAATCTACTCCGTTGGTACCCTTTTCATACTGGCTAACCTGGGGGTCCAGATTAGCCCCCTGCTGGCAGGCCTCGGCATCGGAGGCCTGGCCGTCGCCCTGGCCCTCCAGCCCACCCTCAGCAACCTCTTCGCCAGCTTCTACGTCGTCGCCGACGGCAGCATCGCCACCGGCGACTTCATCGAGATCCAGGGCGGCCCCATGGGCGAGGTGGTGGACATCGGCTGGCGCAGCACCAAAATACAGAGCCCCCAGGGCAACTATGTCATTATTCCCAACTCCAAGCTGGCCGATAGCATCGTCACCAACTACAACGGTCCCACGGCGGAGATGAGCGCGGTGGTGAACTGCGGCGTCGCCTACGAGTCCAACTTGGCCCGGGTGGAGGAGGTGGCTAAAGACGTCGGCCAGGAGGTCATCAACGCCCTCCCTGAAGACGTGGTCGTCAAGACCGCCAAACCCGCCGTCGTCTTCACCAAGTTTGGCGACTCCAACATCGACTTCGTGATAGTCCTTCGCGCCACCAATCGAGGCAACACCTTCGCCGTCAACCACCAGCTTATCCGTCGCCTTCACGCCCGCTTTACCCAGGAAGGCATTGAGATCAACCACCCTGTGCGAAAGCTCGTCCAGCCCAGCGGCAACGGCGCAGGCCATCTTCTAAAGAACCCCGCCAGCGCGGACTAGCCCCGCTCTACATCTGCTTCTTCAGGTTGCTGGAGCGCACCTCGAACCGCTTCACCCAGTACTCCCCGGCATACAGGTGGCTTACCGACTGGGCGTTCTTCTTCCTCTCCGGGCTCCGCTCGTACGCCTCCACCGCCTCCCGGCTCTCCCAGTACGTAATCGATATGCCTTCGTCTGGGTTGTCGTTGCTGCGTAAAAGCTGCCGCCCAATGAACCCCTTCGCCCGCTCCCACACCGGCATAATCGTATTGTCGTAATGCTGCTCGTACTCGTCCCACGCTCCCGGCTTTACCCGTCCCCAGAATATTCGTACATACATACCCGTATCTCCCTTCCTGCCATAATCAGGCTATCCTAATGCTTGCCTTCTACTCCATCCTAACATCCCTGCTCAGCAGCAGGCACGGCTCCCCCCACTGCCTCGGACTCGCCAGGTCCCACCCCTCCGCATCATCCGCCGGCTTCAATCGAATGCCTTGGTCCCCGCCAAACAATAGCATCACGATTCCCTCCCCCGAGTCCTCCACCAGCGCCGCCTTCGCCGCCACCGGCCCCCCGCTCGACCACCCTGTCACCGCGCACATCACCTCCCGCCCCTTGGGGTCCGACGCCATTACCCGCGACACCAGCCTCGGCGGCTCCAGCGCGCTGAACATCCGGTTCACCGCCCATGAGGAGTTAGGCCCCTCCTGCACGTCCACTTCGATATACACGGTGCCGCCGCCTACCCCAGCTTGTGTCCGCGCGGCGCGTAGGGCGTAGCGTTGGGATTCCCCTTAACAAACTTCGACCCTCCCTGCTTCCCAACCACCTTCCCACCCTCAATCACCACTCGACCCCGCTGCATCACCAGGTCCGGCATCCCCAGCAATTCGAACCCGTCAAAGGACGAATAGTCCGTGTTGCCATGCTGGCCCTGGACCTTGTGCAGCCTCGTCGGGTCCCACAGCACTATGTCCGCGTCCGACCCCGGTTGCAGCGTCCCCTTCTGCGGATAAATCCCAAAAATCTTTGCCGGATTCTCGCAAAACACCTGCGCCAGCCTCGGCAGGCTTATGCGACCCCGATTGACCCCGTGGCTCCACACCACCGGCACCATGAACTCCACCGTGTTAAGCCCGTATGGCGCCTCGAAAATGCTCTCCGACGCCGCCCCCGCTGTCTTCCTCGCGCGAGTGAACCCGCCTGCGTCGCTCCCTACCACATCGATCGTCCCCTCCGACAACCCCCTCCACAAAGCGTCGGCGTCCGACTGCTCCCTCAGCGGCGGCCCCACCTTGGCTATAGGCCCCTTCTCCAAAATCTCCTCGTTGGTCAGCGTTAGATAATGCGGGCACGTCTCGGTGAACAGCAGCCCGCCGTCCTCCCGAAACCGCTGCGCTACCGGCATCGCCTCTTTGGTGCTTAGATGCACCGGGTACAGCGGCGTGCCCACAATCTTAGCGAAAGTCGCCGCCCGGTTCAGCGCCTCCGCCTCCAGCACGTTGGGCTGGGCCGGCAGGAACCACTCCGGCCCCGTCTTCCCTTCCGAGATATACCGCTCCATCAGGAACTCAATGCAGCACCCCGTCTCAGCGTGCACCATCGTCAGCCCGCCCTCCTTTGACGCCGCGTCCATGGCCCGCAGCATCGCCTCGTCGGATATCATCATCCCCCTCCGCTTGTATGCCATGAAGACCTTGAAAGACGGCACGCCCATCCGCACCAGCTCGGGAATCGACCGCGCCAGCGTCTCCTCGTCCGCCGCGGCGTAGGTCCCATGCACCGCGAAGTCCAGGTACGACAGCCGCTCCCCCTCCTCGATGAATCCCTTCACGATGTCCGTGGTGTAGCCGCTGAATCCCCAGGACTTGACGTTGCCTACAAAGGCGATAATCGTGGTAATCCCGCCGTAGGCGGCGCAGATGGAAAAGGTGTCCATCTTGTCGGCATAGACCGGGTGCGTATGCGCGTCTATCGCCCCCGGCAGCACATACCTCCCCGTCGCGTCGATGACCAGGCTGGCCGTCCGGCCCGACAGGTCCGGGGCCATATCCTTGACCTTGCCGCCTTCCACCAGGATGTCGTAGCGGCCAATCCCCTGCCCCGTCACCACCAGTCCCCCCTTCACCAGCGCCTCCGCCCGACGCGTTGCCATGGACTCCGCCTCCCTAGGTATTTTGCGTCAACACTACCACGTGTCATGAGGCCAAGCCAACACTGTTTTAGGCACACAATTGCTTCTCGGGTCGTTGACAGAAAAGGCTGATTAATGCTAAACTTCACGCTTGGAATTAGCAGTCCACCCAGGCGACTGCTAAATTGTTGTAAGGGGTTCCGCAGCATGCCTTTGTACGATTACCAGTGCGCGAAATGCCGCCACGTTTTTGAGCTTAAGCAGAGCTTCACCGACGAGCCGGTGGGCGTCTGCCCTCGCTGCTCAGGCCGCTCCAGGCGCAAGTTCCGCCCCGTCCCCATCATCTACAAAGGCTCCGGCTTCTACACTACGGACTACGCTCGCTCCAGCGTCAAGGCTAACGGCACCGGCCTCAGCTCTGACGAGAAGGACTCCAAAGACTCGACAAAAGAGTCCTCCAAGACTGAAACCAAGGCTGAGACTAAGTCTGAGGCCAAGACAGAAGCCAAGGCCGAGAAGACAGAAAAGACCGAGAAGAAGTCGGAATCCACTCCCGCCAAGGCTTAGTCCTTGCGGGTACTGCTCCAGCGCGTCGCCCGGGCCAGCGTTTCCATCAACGGACGCGAAATTGCCCAAATACCCCACGGCCTCCTCATCCTCCTCGGCGTATCCTCCCAGGACACTGAGGACGACGCCCGCTATATCGTCGATAAGACCGCCAACCTCCGCCTCTTCGCCGACGCCGCCGGCCACTTCAACCGCTCCGCCCTCGACACCTCCGCCCAGCTTCTAGTCGTCAGCCAGTTCACCCTCTACGCCGACACCCGCAAGGGCCGCCGCCCAGACTTCACCGCCGCCGCTCCTCCCGCCCATGCTGAGGCCCTCTACATGCGTACCGTCGAAATGTTCCGCGGCCTGGGCCTTAAAACCAGCACCGGCCAGTTCCGTGAGCACATGCTTGTCTCCTTGGACAACGACGGCCCTGTCACCATCCTCCTGGACAGTGCCGACCGCCTCCGTCCACGCCGAGCCTAGCTCTCTAAAAGCGTTCCTAACGAGGCCTCTAGTCTACAAAGGGGTCGTCCGCCACCCAGGAAATCCCTTCTCCCTTGATGGGAGAAGGCGAAGGTCGAAGACTCGCCGTGGCGAGATGAGGGTGAAACACTAGAGGTACGATCCATCTGGTTAACCAACCTGACGCTAGTCCCCTCTGATCCCTTTCCCCTTGAGGGGGAAAGCTAGAGCCTGTCCTGAGCTTGCCGAAGGAATGGGGGGTCGGGGTGGAAGGGCGGAGGGGTTATCACACACCCTTAAGCAAACTAAGCCCTAACTTAGCTTCTCTATCGCCTCCCCTATATACTTCCGCACCTCCTCGTCCCCCTCCGACGCCTGAAGCCCCTTCAACTCTTCCACTATACTCGCATCCCCAATCCTCCCCAGCGACGACGCCGCCCTCCACCGCACCTGGGGGCTGCTGTCGGTCCGCAGGGCCTCCATCAGCGCCTTCACCGACTCCACGCTTTTTATCCGCCCCAGCGTCAGCGCCGTCTCATTCCTCACCCTTAGCTCAGGCTCCAAACTCTCCTTCAGCAAAGGCGCCAGGTCCTTCACAATCTCTGCTGTCCCCACTTTTGCCAGACTGAAGACCGCCTCCCATCGGCGGAACGAGTCCGGGTCCTTCAGCCCCTTCACCAGCTCCGGCACCGCCTCTGGCTTCGAGAAAAATGCCAGCCCCACCGCCGCGTTCCGCACCACCACCGGGTCCGCGTCCTGCAGTGCGTTCCTGAACTGTGTCATCGTCGCCTCGGTGTCCCCCTTCACCGACTTTATCGCCGGTAGGCTCCGCCATCTAGGGTGCGGGTTGTCGTCGTGCAGCACTCGGTCAATCAGCGCCGGCGTCGCCCGCGAGTCCCCCAGCTTTGCCAGCGCATCCACCGCGTCCCACCGGTCCTTCCAGTACGGCTCCCGAGTCGCCAGGATAAGCTCTTGGAGCCGCGCGTCCCCCGGCGCCGCCATTGTTGGAGGCTGTATCGGCGTCGGAGGAATCGTTGGCGCCTGCGTTGGCGTCCGTTCAGCGATCTGGCTCCCGCCACCGGCGGGCGTCGCCGTGGGAGTCGGTGTAGGCGTAGGCATCGATACTGACGTTGGAGTAGCCGGCGGCAATGGCTCATCCGCGTCGTCCAGCATATCCAACAGGTCCTGGCTGAGGAACTCCTCCCCCTCCACCTCCCGCTCCTCCGATGTAACGTTGACCGGCGACCACGATGGCAGCAGCAGCACCGCCGCCGCCAGGCAGACCGCTAGCCCCGCCGTCAAATATTTCCAGCCCCTAATGCTCATTCTGTTTTTGAGTAAACCCCGCCATTGCTATGAAAATAGACCCAATCTTGCGGCTGGCTTCCCTCTGGTCCCTTTCCCGTGCCTCGTCATTCCGGCGAAGGTTGAACACCGTAAGCCTGTTCAATCTCGAAAACCCGATGCTAATCGGGGCCGGAGTCCGGTCCCTCTCTTCCTTCTCACCCGTGTTGATGCTCTAGCCAAGTAAATCATGGATTTCGAGGGCCCACTATTTTACCAGGCAGATTGTAAGCAAGCTAAGAAGGGGGCGGCCCGGTAATACTGGGCCGCCCCCTTTTAGAAACTTTCTTCAGAACCCTGCTCCTCCCCTAATCATTGCCTCCGCCCTTAATCTCAAACACTGCTACGCCATAATGGGAAACGGTGCCCAGCACTGGGTCCACGTCATCGTGTCGGACAGTGAACTCAAAAATGCTGGCATCCTTGATGCCGTTGGGCAGATTTATGTTGACGTACAGCCTGCCAGTCCCTGCTGAGCTGGAAGTGGTGTTGCCTGTAACGTTCACAAAGCTAAGCGGCTGGTTATTCTTAGGAGCCGCCGCGAACACCGACACTATGGTGGCGTTCACAGCCTTGCCATCCTCTGTGGTCACCAGCAGGTAGCGGGACTTGTTCTTCAGTTCCACCACCCGGACATCTACGTCCCTTGTTTCTAGTACCGAGTTCACCAGGCTCTGGAAGAACCCGGCCGTATCCTGGTTTTGTTCTTCCATGGCGTCCAGCTTGGCTTCCAGGGCCGCCACCGCAGCGTCCACGTCATTTATGTTGTTGTTAATGGAGTTGGCCGCGTTGCCCACTGCCGTGCTGGTGTTGTTATTGATGGCGGTCGTAGCGCTGCCCACCGCCGTGCTGGTATTGTTGTTGATGGAAGCCACCGCCGCGTTCACCGCGTTGGTGGTGTGGTTGTTGATGGTGTTGTCCAGCGCGTCCAACTTCGCCTCCAGCGCTGCCACAGCGGCATCCAAGTTATCTATGTTGCCGTTAATGGAGTTGGCGGCGTTACCTACTGCCATATTGGTGTTGCTGTTGATGGAATTGGCCGCGTTGCTTACTGCCGTGTTGGTGTTGCTGTTGATGGCGCCCACCGCCGCGTTCACCGCGTTGGTGGTGTGGTTGTTGATGGTGTTGTCCAGCGCGTCCAGCTTGGCTTCCAGGGCAGCCAGGACGTCGCCGAAGATCGCCAGCGTCGCCCTGACCTCCGCATCGAAGCTGTTGAACTGAGTATAATGCGCGTTGGCGGCATTGCTCATGGCTAACAGTGCCCCGCGCACGTCCACGTCGAAGGCGTCGAATTGGGAGTTCAGCGAGTTGATCTGAGCATCCAACGAGTCCAGCTTGGCCTCAAGGGCGTCCACCGACACGTGAAGGTTGGAGACCATGGTCTGGATCTGGTCAGTCGTGTTCTGCAAGTTGCTGATGTTGCTGTTCACCGTGGTGACCTGCTGGTTCAGCAATTGCACCTGCGTAGACAGGTTGTCCACGCTCGTCTGGCTGGCTAACCCGGAAAAGTCCAGGTTGTCCAGCTTTGCTTCTACCGCCGCTACCGCTGTCTCAATGTCAAAGAGTATGCACGCTACCGAGTTGGTGACGCTGTTGGCGTTATGGGTGTCCGGGTCCTGGTTGGCAGCGTTGTTGCAGAAGGCGCTGCCGCTGATATTGGCCGTGCCGCCGTTGTTAAAAACCGCGCCGCCAACGCCTATTCCGCCAGCAGCGCCGCCGCAGCAGTAGCTATGGCCGCCATTGCCGCCGGCCCCCATGTTCCCGTTGAACTGGCTGTTATTCACCGTTAGGGTCGCGCCGCTGTGCACAAACACACCGCCGCCGAAACCCGCTCCGCCGCCGCCGCCCGACGAGCCGCTGCAGCACTCGCCGCCGGAGCTGCCGCCGCCAAACCCGCCCGTGCCGATGCCGCCGTTGGTGTTGCCGCCGCAGGTGCTGGCTCCAGGCCCGCCGCCGCCGCCGCCCGCAGGCCCGCCGCCCGCCCCGCCGGCGCCCGTGAAAACACCGCCCTGCTACCCGCCATTGGCGCCATTCCCGCCCCGGGCCTCACCGCTGGCTATTACGCTGCTGTTGATTGTTAAGCTGGAACCACTGGCGACTACGATGTTCCCTCCCAGACCCGCTCCGCCGCCGCCACCGCCGCCGGGAGGCGTGGAACCCGGCGAGCCGTTCGCGCCCGCGTTCCGTCCGTTCTTTACCGTCACCCCGGAAATGCTGACCGTCGAATTATTCGACACCGAAAACACTCGGCTGGAGTTGTTGCCGCTGATGCTGACACTTCCAGCCCCGGGACCCGCGATCGACAGATTCTTATCAAGGATTATCTCTCCTTTGGTGAGCGTTATTGTGCCGGTTACACTAAAAGAGATAGTCTCTCCGGGTGATGCCGCAGCTACGCGGTCCCGCAGTGATCCCGCGCCGCTGTCGTTCAGATTCGTAACCGTCAGCGTGGCCGCGTGGGCCGGCTTGTGTAAGCCAGTCCCAAGACCAGTAAAGCCAGCACGGCCAGCGCCCCTACCCGGCGCCACGCCTGCCGCCTCTCTCCTAGAACCCCAAGATAACTCGACATTTCTCCTCCTTAATCTGCACCCCTGCTCTCTGTCAGGCGATGCCGCAGGATTTTGACATACAACCTGAAAACAAGCAAGACAAAATTGTCATAAACGTGAGAACATGGCTACGCCTACATAAACAGGGAGGGCCGGGGAACCGGCCCTCCCTTCAGACTGTATATTCGTTGCTGCTACTTCTTGGCGCCACCCTTCCCGTTATTGAACGGCAGGTCTTCCAGCATCTGAATAATAGTATCCAGCTTCGCCTCCAGGGCATTCAGAGCATTCCTGTGGTGCAGCAGTTCGCCGCGCACATCTACGTCAAAACTGTCAAACTGCATGTCGTGGGCGTTGAGGCTGTTCCCTAAATTGAACAGCGCCCCGCGTACATCCACGTCAAAGTTGTCAAACTGGGTGTTAAAGGCGTCCATCTTGGCTTCCAGCGCCGCTATCGCCGCGCTGTCGTCGCCGATGCTGATGCCTGAGATGGCGTTCAGAATCGCCGTCTGGGCGCTGGCTATGTCGCCGCTAATATCTCCCTGCCCCGCCAAAAGCGTGTCCGACTTCCCTTCCAGCGCGTCTATTCCCGCCTGCACGTTCTGCAGGGCCGTTAGAACCGGGTCCGGTGGCGCAAAAGTCCTAAAGCCGTGGTCAAGCGTAGCCTGGGGCGCGCCGCCTGCAATCAATCGGCCGTTGGGATACAGGTCATTGTCATAGCACCAGGCTACGTTATTGGCCGCGTTGGGTGAGGACGCCGCCAGCACGTAGGTGTTGCCCGGCGTCACTACCACCGGCGTCGTCAGTTCTATGTGCACCTGGGGCCCGGCATGACCGTCTACGCCGGTTACGTTCACATTGGTCGTGATCCCGCCTGCCAAAGCGCCCGTTATTGTCCCTGACCGTATCTCTATCGTCATCTGCGGATTATTGACTCCGAAATTGGACAAGGCCATATCCACCGCCACTATGGGCGATTTTGTGGGAATAAACTCCTGGCCCCGTTGTCCTGTAACGCCAATAGCTATGCTGGTGCAGCTTGAAAAGTCCCCCCTGGCGGTTGACCCGTGTTTGCCTGGTCTATAACGCCGTGCGCCGACACCTTCGGAATCCCGCCTCCCATCATCATCACCAACGCCGCCAGCACCGCCATCATCGCTACTATCATCCACCTCTGCGTAACCCCCCTGCCTAACACCGCCAGTCCTGATCCAGACCTCGCCATATCTCCTCCTTAATTTTCCCGTTCTTTGTCTCAGGACGAGCGGGAAGTCTGCCATGCTGCCTTCAAAAAACCAAGGCAAAATTGTCACATACTGAAAACTATGTCCAACCTGCCACAAACAAAAAGGGCCGGATCCCCGGCCCAATTTCTCAACATAAAAGTTAGCCCTTATTAGATTTTCAATCAGGACTTATAGCCGGCTTTCTCTCCGCCACCCTCCTCCCCGACGCCCTCCGCCCCCACGCCATCCTCCGACCCCTCAGACTCGTCCCCGCCAGCGTCACCACAAACAGCCCCGCCGCCACCAGCACAATCGTAGCCCCTGACGATACGTCGATGTAGTAGCTCAGATATATCCCCGCCAGCCCGCAGAACCCGCCCAGCGCCGTGGACAGCGCCATCATCGTCTTGAAACTATTTGTTAATAATCTAGCGACGATGGGTGGAATCACTATCGCCGCCGCTATCAGCGTCACCCCCAAAACCTGCATAGACACCACTATCGTCGCCGCCAGCACCAGCGAGAACCCCGTGTCCACCCACCCCGTCGGCACCCCATAATACCTCGCTACCTCTTCATCGAAGGTCGTGAACAGGAACAGCTTGTAGCCGACGAACACCAGCACCGCCGCCGACGCCGACACCACCGCCAGCGCCAAAATGTCCCCATTGCTCACCCCCAAAATGTTGCCGAACAGCGCCGCGTCAAAGCTCCGCGTAAACGTCTTGTACCGGCTGATAAGCGCGATGCCCACCGCGAAGCTGGCCGTCGTGATAATGCCGATGGCCGCGTCTGCCCCTATCTTCCGCTCCCGTGTGGTTAAACTGATAAGCAGCGCTGATATAAACCCCCACAGGCTCGCGCCGACATAGAAGTTAAAGGACATAACGTAACTGACCACCGCGCCGCCGAAGACGGCGTGCGACAGCCCGTGCCCAATGTATGACATCCGCCGCAGCACAATGTACACGCCGATAAGCCCGCACAGGGCGCTGGCCAGCGTAGCCGCAATAAGCCCTTTAACGAAGAACTCGTACTCAAAAGGCTCAAACACCGCTCAACCTCTGATATCCTTGCTGCGCACTGCAGCAGTGCAATTAAAACCCATGGGGTGAGGGGCATCCCGCAAACCTTCTTCTCCCTTGATGGGAGAAGGTGCAGGATGAGGGTGAAACCCTAGCTCCACGAGACGGACATTAGAGCTACTTCCCATTACCCCCTCTCAGCCTCAGATGAATTAACGCCAACCACCTTGTGCTCGTGCGACCCGTGGGACGGCTTCGCTCCGCCGTTGCGGCCATAGGCGTGGGACCGCTCCCCCACCAGCGTCAGGCCGTTGTAGTGGATTACCGGCATGTCCGCCCCGTAAGTCCGGCTCAAGGTCTCCGTCGTGAACACCTCCGACGGCGGCCCTGACGCCAGCACCCGCCCGTTGATGCACACCACCCACGGCAAATGCGCCGCCACCGAGTTTATCTCGTGCGTCGTCAGCACTATGGTCACGCCGTCGTGGTTAAGGTCGTGCAGCAGGTGCATCACGTCGTCGCGAGTCTTTATGTCCACCCCCGACGTCGGCTCGTCCAAAAGCAGCAGCTTGGGGCTGCTCACCAGCGCCCTCGCCAGGAACACCCGCTGTTGCTGCCCCCCGGACAGCTCCCGTATGTGCCGCTTGGACAGGCCTCCAATTCCTAGCCTTTCCATGATATCCAACGCGGCTTTTTTATCCCGCGCTCCAAACCACGGAAACGCCACCTTGTCCATCGTGCGCCCCATCATCACCGCCTCCTCCACCGTCACCGGAAAGTTCCAGTCGATGGCCTCCAACTGCGGCACGTAACCCGCCCTCGGCCTCTTCTCCCCCACCAGCGTCCCATCCACCACCGCCCGGCCCTCATATATCTCCACCGCGCCCAGGATGGCCCGCAGCAGCGTCGTCTTCCCAGACCCGCTCGGCCCTAGCAGCCCCACAAAGTCGCCTTCATGTACCACCAGGTCCACGTTCTGAAGAACAGCCTGACCGTTATATCCGCAGGTCATCCCCTCCAGGCTCACCGCTGGCTTCTCGCGACGCCGCTCATGTGGATATGGATGCAGCATTCAGTCCTCTATTGCGGGTACACCGCGCCGCTCGACCCTTCGAACACCGGGCTGGGATCCAGCCCCGACAGCTTGCTCTTGTCGCCCCCCAGGGCCTCGACCATAATCTCCATGTTCTGCGATATCAGACCCAGGTACGAATGTCTGGCATCCCCCGGCGCGCCGGGCAGGTCGTCGTCCCGCAGGCTGTCGACAAACCTGGCCCCGCCTTCTCTGGCGATCTGTTGCAGCACCGGACTCGGAAACACCTCCGACCCGAACACCGCCGGTAATTTCAGATCCCTTACTTGGTCTATCAGATTCGCCACCTCCCTCGCCGACGGCTCCGAGAAGTCGGCGGGCTGCGCCGCTCCCACCACCTCCATCCCGTACCGCCTCGCGAAATACGCCCACGAGTCGTGGTAGGTCAGCAGCTTCCGGTTCTGCGATGGTATGCTGGCGATTGCCTCCTTGATCATCCTATCGTAGTCCACAATGCGCTCCCGAAACTCCGCCAGGTTCGCGTCGTAGTATTCTTTGTTTTCCGGGTCCATCTCCACCAGCTTGCCGTGAATAAGTTCGGCGTACCGCAGCCCCAGCATAGGGTCGGGCCACAGGTGCGGGTTGGGGTGTCCCTCCGACTCGGGAAAGCTGAAGTCGAAGGCCCACTCACCCCTGCTGATAGTGTTGTCCCCAAGCAGCAACACCTGCGCAGAGGCCTTCTTGTTCGCCTCCGCCATCTCCAGCGTCGGCTCCTCTAAAAACAGTCCGTTCACCACAATCAAGTCCGCCTCCGACAGCAGCCTCGCCACCGAAGGCGCAGGCTCAAACGTATGCGAGTTCACCCCCTCCGGCACAATCCCCTCCACTCTAATTCTCTCCCCCCCAATGTTCTCCGCAATGCTCGTTATCGGCGACACCGTCGTCACCACCTTCAGCTTCGTCCCGTCACTATTGCTATCGTCTCCACACGCCAGCGCAAAAACGGTCGCGGCCAGGGTAAGTATGACCAGGAGTCGGCTAATCACTATTATTATTTCCCTTTCCTCATTTCGCTTCTGTTTGCTTTGGATGTTGTGCGCCAGTCTCGGCGCTCACTCTCCCATCTGGTCCCCCTTCTTCTCCTATTGCAAAGGAGAAGAAGGGGTTAGAGCCTGCCCTGAGCTTGTCGAAGGGGGATGATGAGGTGATCCTTATTTTCTCTTCCCCTTCTTCCAGCAGGCTGTACTCAGTCCCGATGCAGTCGGGAAAGGGGCCAGGGGATGGTATCCCGATTATGAACAAGGAATGTATTCTGCGTCATACGCCTTGAGGGGAAGATTAGGATTAGGTCGGAACCTTGGCGTGGCGGAAGTTACCACTTAACACTCCTAACCGAAAAGTATCCTCATTTCCTCCCAGTTTTCTTGGCGCACTTCGCGCACACGCCCGTCACCGTAAAATTGTCCAGGTCCGGCTCAAAAGCGAACTCCTTGACCAGCGTCTGTCGAAAGGCCTTGAGATAGGCCGGGTCCAGGTTGTACGCGCCCCCGCACGCCCGGCACACCATATGGTGATGCTTCCTATGCGGGTCCGTCAGCTCAAAATGCAGCCGGTCCCCAATCGCCACCTCCGTCACCACCCCCAGCTTCTTCAGCAAGTGCAGTGTCCGATAAACCGTGGCGACATCTATATACGGGTACGACTCCTTCGCCCTCCCGTATACCTCATCAACCCCCAGATGATCGTCGCTGTGCGCCACTATGTTCAGGATCAGCATCCGCTGCGGCGTCAGCCGTACTCCCCGCTCCCGCAAAGATTCAATGGTATCCGAATGTCTTGTCATGCAAAAACTAGATGTTGCAATTATTTGCAACAACAAAGATAGGCGTTACCCCGACCTATGTCAACTGTTCTTACGAGGCGGTTCTCATTGCATGTATATGCCCAACACAGGGCTGGGACTCATGAAGAAGAACCGTAACTGTCATTCTGAGACGCAGTCGAAGCCTGCCCTGAGCCTGGTCGAAGGGAATCTAATCAACGTGTCTGCTACCACGCCCCATCTTAAACTTACACCTCAACCTCGGAATGTAGGGGCGAGGTCACTCCACCACCGCTATTCTTTATACGACGTGGAGGCTCGATTTATCGGCCCTCGCCCTCCCCCTCTCCTCCCCCATATGAGTTCTATTACACGTGAAGGATTGAGGCTGTAAACAAGAGATAGAATTGTATTCCGAGCGTAGTCTCCCCAACCTTAGTTTCTATTCAATTAGGGAAGCTCGATTTATCGGCTTGTACTCGCACGAGGTCGAGGAATCTGTCATGACCGCAGCCTGGCCATCATCCTTGCCACTACGCTACGCATCTCTTCTCGTCTGCGATAGCGCAAACAGTACCCAGCCTCCGAACCCGGCCCTCTACCCCATCCGCCACCCCGGCTGCGACAGCACGTCTGCCAGCGGCGACACGCCTCCAATCAGGCTGAGGTCAATGGCCTTCACGTCCGCCACCCCGCACATCGCCATCGTCATCTGTGTCTCCTCCCGCAGCACCTGCAGCACCCCTCGTACTCCCTCCTCACCGGCTACCGCCAGCCCCCAGAACACCGGCCTCCCAATCAATACCGCCCTCGCCCCCAACGCCAGCGCCTTCACTATGTCGCTGCCGCGGCGTATCCCTCCATCCACATACACCTCCGCCTTCCCGTCCACCGCCTCCACCACCTCCGGCAGCATCTCTATGGCCGAAAATTCGGTGTCCAGGATGCCTCCGCCATGGTTCGACACTACCACCGCCTTGGCGCCGTGCTCCACGCACCGCCGCGCGTCGTCCCCGCGCATCACGCCCTTGGGAATAACCGGCAGTCGAGTCTTCGACGCCAGCCACTCCAAGTCCTCAAACGTCGCGCCTGGGTCTCGAATATCGAATAAAACCTTGCTCCCCTCGCCGTTCTCTTTCAGCCCCAGCCCCTTGTAGTTGGGCAGCGTCAGGCTTGCGTTGCTGTTCCGCAAGTCCCGGTCCCGCTTAGGCCGCGCCTTGGAGTCCACCGTCACGCATATAGCCTTGTACCCCGCCTTCTCCGCTCGATTTGCAAACTCTAGATTTAGCCCTTTGTCCCTGAAGAAGTACTGCTGGAACCATCGCGTTCCCGCCCCCGCCAATGCCACCTCCTCCATCGTCTTCAGCGCCGCCGAGCTTAGCATCATCACCACGCCCTCCGCTCCCGCCGCCCTCACCGACGCCACCTCCCCGTCCTTGTGCGCCCGGGCGTGGAACCCTGCTGGCGCCAGCATCACCGGAAATGACATCTTGTGCCCCAGTACCGTGGTGGCTGTCTTTACGCTGCTCACGTCCGTCAGCATCTTAGGCCGCAGCATAATCGTTCCGTAAATCTCGCGATTTCGCCGCAGCGTGAACTCCTCCCCCGCTCCGCCGGCGATACGCTGGTACTCGAGGCTCGGCATCCGCTTCTTGGCCTCGGCCTCATACTCGAAAAGGTTTATCAGGTTCTCGGCCATTCTAGTCTCCTGCTACGCGATGGGCGGCCTCAGCCCGCCGATGTTCGACAGCGCCGCCATCAACGGCGACGTGGTGCCCACAAAGCTGCGGTCAATGCTCTCCAGGTCCGGCGTCCCGCACATAGCCATGGTTATCTCCAGCTCCTCCCTAAGCATCTGCAAGACCGACCGCAGGCCCTCCTCGCCTCCCACCGCCAGCCCCCAGAACAACGGCCTGCCAATGAGCACCGCCTTGGCCCCCAACGCCAGCGCCTTGAATATATCCGTCCCTCGGCGAATCCCCCCGTCCAGATACACCTCCAGCTTCCCGTCCGATGCGTCCACCACCTCCGGCAGCACCTCGATAGTCGCGAAGGTCGTGTCTAGCTGCCGCGCTCCGTGGTTGGACACTATCAGTCCCTTTACACCATGCTCGGCGCACAGTCTGGCGTCCTCCCCTGTCATAATTCCCTTCACGATAACCGGCATCGTCGTGTTGGACAGCACCCAGTCCAGGTCCTTCCAGCTAGCCCCCGGGTCGCGAATGTCGTTGAGCCCTGCCGGAGCGTCGGGCGTGAACTCCCACGAATACGGCTTCAGCTTCAGCCCCGCATAGTTGGGCGGCGAGTCGCTCACATACTTGTTTCGAATGTTCCGCTCCCGCTTGGGCTTCACCTTGGAGTCCAGTGTCAGGCATATAACGCTGTACCCCGCCTCCTCCGCCCGCTGCATCATCTCTTTGGTCAGTCCAGGATCGCGATAGATGTACTGCTGGAACCATATCGGCCCTGTAGCGTGCTTCGACACCTCCTCCAGCGTGTGGCTCGCCGCCGAGCTGACAACCATCAGCGTCCCCTCCGCGCCCGCCGCCTTCACCGTCGCTATCTCGGCGTCCGGGTGCGCCCGCTTGTGTGCCCCGGCCGGGTCCAGCATGATCGGGAACTTGATAGGATGCCCCAAAACGCTGGTCGACGTATCGATGTGGCTTACGTCTGTCAGCACCCTGGGCTTCAGCAAAATCGACTCGTAGACCGCGCGAGTCCGGCGCAGCGTTATCTCGTCCGTCGCCCCGCCGGCGATGAAATCGTACTGCTCCTTGGGCAGCGTCTTCTTCGCGACTGCCTCGTAATCGTAAATGTTGACCAGGCGTGACTTGTCCAGCATGACGGGTCTCCTCAGCGATAAGCCATTGGCGCAGCGGAGTATATGACGCCCTCAAAGCACGGTCAATCCACACGCCAACATACCCCCTGACCAGTCATGAAAGCACGATTACGTTTCCTACCCCATCCGGTTAATCCGCTGTCTCCCCACCACCCTTAGGTGGCTGATGCTATTCCAGGACTGTAGCACCTTTGCACGAAAACTAAGCCGGCGCTTTTTGGAAGAGTCAAGCGGAAGCAAAACCCGCGCCGAGAGGGGGGTGTCCCCTCAGGTTCCCCTTCTTCTCCTATCGCGAAGGAGAAGAAGGGGTTAGAGCCTGCCCTGAGCTTGTCGAAGGGGGATGATGAGGTGATCTTATTTTCTCTTCCCCTTCCAGCAGGCTGTACTCAGTCCCGATGCAGTCGGGAAAGGGGCCAGGGGATGGTATACCGAGTGAGAACAAGTCTGGCGTTTCATGCAAAGTGGACTGTAGTTAATAAAAAGAGTGAGTCATGTATGTCATTCTGAGACGCAGTCGAAGCCTGCCCTGAGCCTGGTCGAAGGGAATCTAATCACCGTGACTGCCACCACACCACATCCACCCACCCACACCCTTCCGTCCCATCCCCCTACCAACGGCAACAAACGCCGCTAGCGTCACCCCCTCAGGAACTCAATATCCAACCTATCGCCAGCCCGGCCAGCACCGCCGCCCCCAGCAATGCCCCCTCCACCAGGTCCGCCCCGGACCCCCAGTTCATCCCTGCCCCGCTCGACAGCGCCACCACTACTATGGAACCCTTCCCCAGGTCCGGCAGCATTGTCAG
>VGZZ01000030.1 GCA_016872285.1 SAR202 cluster bacterium
GGGGGAGGGGGGGATGCCGGAGAGGACGCCTTTTGGTCTGGAGGAGGCGCGTCGAAAGGTAAAGACCATTTCGCCTAGGGAGCTTAGCGAGGATAAAGGGCGGACGGTTATATTTGTGGACACGAGCAAGGACTTTGTGGCGGGGCATGTGCCGGGGTCGAGGTGGGTACCCAGGGGGTGGCTGGAGGCGGAGATTGGGGAGGCGGCGCCGGACAAGGGGAGGCCGATAGTTGTTACGTGTGTTGATGGAATGCAGTCGGTCCTGGCGGCGGCGACGCTGGTGGACATGGGGTACCCCAAGGTAGCGGTACTGGTTGGAGGGATGACGGCTTGGAGAAGGGCTGGTTTGCCAGTGGAGAAAGGTTTGTCGGGGGTGATGACACCGCCGACGGACGTGGTGGTGATGGGGTTCCAGAGGAGCGCGGCGGACACAATTAATTACCTGCGTTGGGAAGAGGAACTGGGTCGAAAATACGCTTAATACTGACACATTTGTTCTTGTTTCTGAAGCCTTTGGATGATAGAATATCCGCATCACGATTAGCGATTTAAAACGCAGGAAAAGGTGGAGGAGACATGAGCGACGAACGCTCCAAGGCCCTGGATATTGCCCTAGGACAGATTGAACGCCAATACGGCAAAGGGGCGGTGATGAGGCTGGGATCTATGGCGCTGGCGACGGAGGCGATACCCACGGGGTCGCTGGCCCTGGACCTGGCGTTGGGAGTGGGCGGGATACCGAAGGGCCGCGTTACCGAGATTTACGGCGCTGAATCATCGGGAAAGTCAACCGTCGCGATGCACGTCATCGCGGAGTGTCAGAAGGCGGGCGGCACGGCGGCATACATCGATGCCGAGCATGCCATGGACCCGGCGTATGCGGCGAACCTGGGCGTGCAGGTGGATGATCTGGTCATATCGCAGCCCGACGACGCGGAGCAGGCGCTGGAGATCACCGAGTACCTGGTGCGCAGCGGAGCGGTGGACATTGTGATCATCGACAGCGTGGCGGCGCTGGTGCCGAGGGCGGAGATAGAGGGGGACATGGGCGACTCGCACGTGGGCCTGCAGGCGCGATTGATGTCCCAGGCGCTGCGTAAGCTGACGGCGGCGATCCACAAGTCCAATACCGCGGTTATCTTCATCAACCAGCTTCGCGAAAAGGTGGGAGTTATGTTCGGCAACCCGGAGGTTACGCCGGGGGGCCGGGCGCTGAAGTTTTACTCGTCGGTGCGGATTGACTTGCGGCGGGCGGAGTCGATCAAGCAGGGGCAGGATGTCATCGGGAGCCACGTGCGGGCACGCATCGTCAAGAACAAGGTGGCGCCGCCTTTCAGGGTGGCCGAGTTCGACATTATGTTCAACAAGGGCATAAGCTGGGAGGCGGACGTGCTGGAACTGGGCACGACCATGGGGCTGATAAAGAAGTCCGGCGCGTTCTATTCATATGGGGAAGTGCGGCTGGGACAGGGCCGCGAGAACGCCAAGGAGTTCCTGGAGCGCAACAAGGATATGGCGCGGGAGATTGAGGGCCAGATCAGGGCGTCCAAGGGGCCGGTGGGGGCTGTGGCGGTGGGGGCGTCTATGGACGGGGCTGAGGGCGAGGAGGAGTCCTAGCCTTCGCCAGGGAGCGCAAGCCCTCGATTCCCAAGAACCCGCTGGACGTAGCGCTGCGCTATTTATCGTACAGGCCGCGCAGCGAGGCTGAGATGCGTCGCCGGCTTCGTCGTGACTTTTCGGAGGCGGTGGCGGAGGCGATGGTGTCGCGCCTGCGGAGCGAGGGCCTGCTGAACGACGCGGCTTTCGCGCGGCAGTGGCGGGAGTCGAGGGAGAAGCACAAGCCGCGGTCAGGAAGGATGATAGGGCAGGAGCTGAGGCAGGCGGGGGTATCTAGGGAGGTTGCAAAAGAAGCGCTGGAGGGGCTGGACGAGGAGGAGATGGCGCTGAGGGCCGGGAGGAAGCAGGTGAGGAAGCTGGCAGGAGAGGGCGAGAGGACGTTTGTGGAAAAGATGGGGCAGCATTTGATTCGTCGGGGGTTTGGGTACGGGGTGGCGCTGAGGGCGGCGCGGCGGTTATGGTTGGAGGCGGGCGCTTCTTAGGGGGATAGAGGATTGTTGGTTTTATTGAGCGTATTGTGCCCACGCTTCTTTTTTCCTATCGAACGCGCGATACGCAGCTCATTGCTTGGTATTAATCGTGGCGCCCTCATCACCCTTTATCTCGCCACGGCGAGCTTGCAGCCCTCTTCTCCCGACTACAGGAGAAGAGGGAAAGAATAAAGAACTACCACAACCCCCTCCTTCGGTCCGCCAGAGGCGGACTCAGGACGGCGTCTAGCTCCCCCTTCGCCTTTCAGGCCGAAGGGGGAGAACCAGATGAGACCACCCGACGCTCCATCTGTTTGAAAGGCCCGTAGTTATGAGACGAGTCCATCCATGTAAAAAAGATGCTTCGAGCAACTTTTCAATGTGCATTGCGCGTACATTAGGGTGGATAGAGCAGGAATTAGGGTACTAGGCGATGACGGTCGCGACGCTTAGGTACTTCGACTGCGTCTGAATACCGACTTCGCTCAGGATTATAGTTTCGTTGCGTTAGAAGCGGCGGACGCGAAGGACGGCCATGTAGACGGCTAGGGCGACGCCGAAGATGTTGAAGATGTCTCGGAATATCAGCTCAATGCGGCCGTTTCCAAACTCAACCCCGACGTAGACGCTGATACCGAAGGCTAGGATTGTGGCCAGAGCCGCGATCCAGGCCAGTTCAGGGGCTTGCTTGCGGTTGGAGGCCCATCGGACGCCTTCACCGATGAGGTAACCGACGCCGATGGCGACAAGCCAGGGCAGGAGCCAGAGCCGCCGCACTTCGTCGAAAAGCAGTCCCCAGGCCGCGCCGAGGCCCACTGCCTGGACCGCCGCCACGGCTATTACGGCGGCCAACTGGGAAGGTTTGAGGGTGACAAGGGGGGATTTTTGGACTCGCGCGCACTCCTGGCATCGGGCGCCGACGTCGGTCTGGAGCATGCATCGAGGGCAGATGGGCTTTTCGCAGCGGCCACAGGCCAGGCGCGTTTCCACCTTGGGGTGCCGGGCGCAGTATTTGATAAGGCTAGCTTGCTCTGCATCCATATCTACGGGTTCTAGGGCGAAGTCTCAGGCCTGCGATTGATCCAGGCCTCGCGGCTGTCCACATCCCTGTCACGGAAGAGTCGATTAAACAAGACCTTTTCGGTGGGCAGGTTCTTGTCCAGGGGGGTCCAGTTGGATACGAGGCGTTTCAATACCACCAGCCCCAGGACACCCATAAGATACCACACAATTACCAGCGACTGCCCCATAAAAAAGGTCCATAACGGGAGAAGAAGCAGGGATACGAGGACGACGATGGCGGAGCTTCGGAAGACGTACCAGCCGAGGAGGGAGCCGGCGATAAATATCCA
Organism: SAR202 cluster bacterium; assembly: GCA_016872285.1. Classification (NCBI taxonomy): domain Bacteria; kingdom Bacillati; phylum Chloroflexota; class Dehalococcoidia; species SAR202 cluster bacterium. The sequence continues at coordinate 3,440 of VGZZ01000030.1, forward strand.
GAGCTGGTAGAAGGCCATGGCGGCAAAAGCACCGGACGCCACAGCGAGGCCGCGACCTCCCTGAAACTTTAGGAAGACGGACCAGTTGTGGCCGACGATGGAGAGGAGACTGGCGCCGGCGAGGAAGGCAGAGTCGCGGTCGAAGCCGAAGATGAAGTTGACGGCTTCGGAACCTGCGGGACCTTTAACCTCCAGGTCCAACAGAAGGATGCCTATCCATATGGGCGAGGCGCCTTTCATGAAAAGCTCGAAGAGGCCGAGGGGGACGATCCAGCCATGGCCGACGTGGTAGTAAACGTTAGTGCCGCCGACGTTGCCGCTGCCGTATTTTCTGATGTCTATGTCTTTGGCGATGCGGCCAATGATATAGGCGGTAGGCACGGCGCCTATGAAGTAGGAGTAGATGTAAAGAAGTGCTAGGTCCAAGGCGGCTAGTACCGACTAAAGGCGACCCCGGATTTGGGCGTCGGTGGGGGAGGCGCGGGCCTTAAGGGCGTCGACGGCGGACTCCGGGGGGCCCTGGTAGCCGGGAAGGGCTTCGTCGGGGTTGCCGAGGGCGTGGTAGTCGCTGCCGCCGCAGGCGATGAGGCCGTATTTTTGGGCGATGGAGGCGAGGCGGGACATGGTCTCCGGGGAGTAGACGCCGTAATAGACCTCCATGCCGGCGAGACCGGCGGGGAGCATTTCTTCTATGCGCGCCTCCACGTTGTTTACCCAGGTGGGATGAGCCAGGACGGCGGCGCCACCAGCCTTGCGGATGAGGGCCACGGCGTCCACGGGCTTGAGCTTCTGGCGCTCGGCGTAGGCGGGGCCGCTGCGCCCCAAGTACTTATCGAAGGCCTCTCGGACCTCTTTGACGTAACCTTTTTCAACCATGGCGAGGGCGATATGAGGACGGCCCACGGCGCCTTCGCCGGCGATGGCCTGGACACGAGGCCAGTCGATGGGAAGGCCCAAATCGGCCAGTTTGTCCACCATTGTCCTGGCCCTGTCTACCCGCCCTCGACGAAATTCTTGGAGCTGGGACTGGAGGCGCTGGTCGCGCCAATTCAGGAAGTAGCCCAAGACATGGACCTCAGTGTCCTGGTGGTCGGCGCTGAGCTCGATGCCGGGGATGAGGCGGAGGGTGGGGTGACGGCGGGCGGCCTCCAAAGCTTCGGCCATGCCTTCGGTGGAATCGTGGTCGGTGATGGCGGCGTATTCGACACCGCGCTGGGCTAGGAGGTCCACAAGCTGGGTTGGCGTGAGGCGGCCGTCGGAGGCGGTGGTATGGAGGTGGAGGTCGACGGCGGGCATGGCTAGTCGACCTGGCGGTCTAGACGCTGGATGGCGGTGGCCCTGCCGGTGGAGGCGTCTATGTCTATAAGGACGGAGTTGAACATGACGGGGCCGGAGGCAACATCGAAGGAGCGGGGCATCTGGGTGAGGAACTTTTCGATGACCGGCGCGGCGTTGACGCCGATGACGGAGTCGCGGGGCCCGACCATGCCGAGGTCTGAGACGAAGGCGGTACGGTCGGCGATGATGCGGGTGTCGGCGGTGGGGACGTGGGTGTGGGTGCCGACGACGGCGCTGACCCGGCCCGCAAGGTACCAGGCCATCGCCTGTTTTTCGGAGGTGGCCTCGGCGTGGAAGTCCACGAGGACAATTTTGGGAGCGTTGGGGCCTTTGACTTCGTTGAGAATGCGATCGGCCTCGCGGAAGGGGCAGTCCAGGGCTTCCATGAAGACGCGGCCCATGAGGTTGACCACTATCACGTCGCCCAGATTTATGAAGCCGCGGCCAGGGCTTCCCGGCGGGTAGTTGGCGGGTCGAAGGACGGGCATCTCCTCTTTGAGGAAGGGGATGATTTCTTTCTTTTTCCAGATGTGGTTGCCGGAGGTGATGACGTCCACTTGCGCGGACAAGAGTTCGTGGGCGGTGTCCGGGGTGATGCCGATGCCGCCGGCGCTGTTCTCGCCGTTGGCGACCACGAGGTCGATGGCGTACTCATCGCGCAGAGCGGGGACGAGGCGGGTTACGGCCTCGCGGCCCGGGCGGCCAATCACATCACCGATCATCATCACGCGCAAGTTGAAGCTCCTGGTAACTGACTTCAAAGACATTATAGCGCAGAGGGATAGGGGTTAGCTAAGGAAGAGGTGGTCGATTTGAAAGGGAGAAGAGGATGAGAGAGACAAGGGCGAGGCGACCTCGCCCCTACAAAAAGGCGGAGCCGCTTAGCAAGAGATTTGATCTGGATTCCAGTGAGGCCAGATTCCTCGACCCGATTAACATCGGGATTTCGCGATTAATATAGCCAAGTGAAGGTGCTCAAACTGCGTCCCGATGAGTACATCGGGTCTGCCGCTCGGAATGACAAAACTAGGCTTGTTGGCAGAAAAGGGGCGTGAACAGCGGTCACGGTGATTAGGTTCCCTTCGACCAGGCTCAGGACAGGCTTCGACTGCGTCTCAGAATGCCATGAACGGTTGTTGGGTTAGGAATTCTATCCTCAATTAGTGCTGAGTGTAGGGGATTTATACATCTCGAATCTGGCAAAACAAGAGGCCCTGGAAACTTGCTTCCAGGGCCTCTTTTAGTGATGTCTAAGGGTTACTATCGGGCTACTTCTATGTTTCTGGTCTCTCGCACTACGGTGACTTTGATTTGGCCCGGGTAGACTAACTCTTCTTCCACCTTCTTGGCCACGTCACGGGCGAGGACGGCGGCGGCGAAGTCGTCCACCTCTTCAGGCTTGACGATGATGCGGACTTCGCGGCCAGCCTGGATGGCGAAGGCTTTTTCCACGCCGGGGAAGCTGGTGGCAACGCGCTCCAGGGCCTCCAGGCGCTGCACGTACATTTCCAGGCTCTCTTTTCGGGCGCCGGGGCGGGCCGCGCTGATGGCGTCAGCGGCGGCCACGATAAGGGCCTCGATGGAGCCGCGCTGGTCGTCGTGGTGCTCAACGATGGCCCTATGGACCTCGGGGTGGATGCCATATTTCTGAGCGACATCGCCGCCGATCTCCACGTGGCTGCCCTGGACCTCATGAGTAAGGGCCTTGCCGATGTCATGTAGGAGGCCGCCGGCTTTGGCGACTTCCACGTTGCCGCCGATTTCGGAGGCGATGAGGCCAGCGATGTTGGCGACCTCCACGGAGTGGAGGAGGATGTTCTCGCCGTAGCTGTAGCGATACTTGAGTCGGCCAAGGAGCCGTATTAGCTCAGGCTTGAGGCCGCGGACGGCGGCGTCGAAGGTGGCCTGCTCGCCGGAGCGCCAGATGGTCTCTTCCACCTCGCGCTGGGCGCGCTGGACCATCTCCTCGATGCGTGTAGGATGGATACGCCCGTCCTTGATGAGGTATTCGAGGGCCAGCCTGGCAACTTCACGGCGGATGGGATCGAAGCAGGAGATGGTGATCATCTCTGGGGTGTCATCGATGAGGATGTCAACGCCGGTGGCGGCTTCGATGGCGCGGATGTTGCGGCCTTCGCGTCCGATGAGGCGGCCCTTCATTTCGTCGTTGGGGAGGGCGACGCGGGAAATGCTGCGTTCCGAGACAACTTCTGAGGCGAGGCGCTGGATGGCGATGGTGATGACCTTGCGGGCCTCCTCGTCGGCCCGGTGTTTGATTTCCTGCTCGAGCTCGTAGTACTTCTTGGCGAGGTCATGCCTGATCTCCTGCTCGGCCTTAGCCATGATCATCTGCTTGGCTTCGCCTGAGGTGAGGCCGGCCAGGCTTTCGATCTGCTGAACTTGACGCTGCTTTAGCTCCTCCAGTTCCTGCTTAGTCTGGTCAATGCCCTGCATCTTCTCATCCAGGGTCCGTTCTCTGCGGTCGAGACCCTCAAGTCTATGGTCTAGGTTTTCTTCCTTCTGCCTTGCGCGGCGTTCTTGATTTCTGAGTTCCAGCAATCTTTCCTTAATTTCCTCTTCAGCACTGGCCCGGATTTTAATAGCCTCTTCCCTACCCTCCAGAGCCAGCTTACGCTTCTGTTCCTCCGCTTCCGCAACAATCACCTGAGCCTTTAGCTGGGCTTCTTTGATACTCTTGCCCGACAGTGCTGCGAGGACGGCACCAAAAAACTTAAACACGGATTTTTCACCGTCCTTTCTAAATAGGACCCGCCCGATATGAGTGCGTCTATTCAGTTTTTAAAGGTTAATGCGTTTATAAGGGGCAGGCACCAGAGAATATAGTAGATTTTTGGTTCTGCAAGTGTCAAGACAAAAATTTCTAATTCCAGCAAAAAGAAGGGCATTAGAGTTTACATAACGTCGCATTATAAGTGAAATATCGTAACGCGTCTTCCTTCAAGGAAGCGATGATTAGTGGTGCCGAGGGTGGGATTCGAACCCACACACCGGTAAAGGTAGCGGATTTTAAGTCCGCCGCGTCTGCCGTTTCGCCACCCCGGCCGGCGAGGGGAGAAAGGTGAAGGAACGCAGAGGCTCAGGAAGCGCTCCCAAAAGATTTATGAGATGGAGGCGACGGGCGGAATCGAACCGCCGAATAGAGGTTTTGCAGACCTCCGCCTTAACCACTTGGCTACGTCGCCTTATTAAACTGGTGCCGAGGGTGGGACTTGAACCCACACGAGCTTACGCCCACAGCCCCCTCAAGACTGCGTGTCTACCAGTTCCACCACCTCGGCTCCGGAGGAGCATGATATCAAAGAGCGTCCTAACGTGGAAGAGCGCCAGGTGAGGTCTGGACACTGTCCATGGACAAAAAATGGCAGGAGCGGGAGGATTTGAACCCCCGACCGACGGTTTTGGAGACCGCTGCTCTGCCGGGCTGAGCTACGCTCCTGTGGTACCCCTGGAGGGACTCGAACCCCCGACGCGCGACTTAGGACGCCGCCGCTCTATCCGCCTGAGCTACAGGGGCCTGGTGGAGATAGGGGGGATTGAACCCCCAACCTCGGCATTGCGAACGCCGCGCTCTCCCAATTGAGCTATATCCCCAATCCTTGGACGAACAATATCCTGCACGCCTAGCGCACAGGCCCAGTTCTGCCAGGGTTTTTGCCTTAGTTATCGTATCTCAGGGAGGTAGGAGTGTCAAGGAAAAGGCAGGCACGGAGAGGCGTGAAAAGGGGAGGGTGAGGGCTGATGGAGGAAGTCTGAATCCCGATGCAAATTCGGGCCAATGGTTTTGTTCCGTGACGGTAGGTTATTCTAAAAAATGAATTATATGAGCGTAGGAAAATCAAAATTTCCGTACCGAAACACAGATTGGAGTCAGAAGGGCTACGCTGTCAGGTCACGCGTCTCGTCGAGTGCCACTTCTCTGGTACACTTGACGAACCTAGCCCGGGGAGCTTTTTCTTCTGCACTGGAAGACCAAGCGATGGCCCTTCTAAGAGAGCTTTTCCCCAATAACCCCCTTGATGCCTCGCCTCCTTTTTACTAAGGGTTCCTGTATCCGAGATCCAATGTGTAATACGTACGGTTGTTGTACGTATAGTACCCAAGGCCCGCTTCGTTATAATTGCCCGTCATGTTCCGGTAGTGGCCAGAGGACCCCTTCCACATGTTAAACACTCGCAATGCATCCGGGTTGCCGCTATGCCATGCAATGTTCTCGGCTATCCGCGTCCAGCCCGTATATCCCTGCTCCTGGACTCGGTCCCTAAGAGTCCTGCCGTTCCGGGAGGTATGAGAAAAGTAATTGTTCTGCGCCATATCCTTAGAGTGAAGATAGGCGGCGCGCCTAAGGGCTTCATTAGTTTGCACCGGACGAAGGCCGCGAGCTGCTCGCTCTTCGTTCAGCAGACGCATAAATTCTGCTTCGGTTGCGGTAGACGTTGGTGTAGGCGTAGATACAGGGGTACGAGTTGGGGTTGGAGAGGGGGTAGGCGTGGACGTAGGTCCCGATGAGGGGGTTGGAGTCGGCGAACTGGAATGTCGACTCGATTGCCACAGCTCACACGTGCCCGTTTGAACGTATAACGTATATTGAGGGACAGGGTTCGTGGTTAGCACTTACTATCAGGGCGGGGACGATTATTGCGAGAAACGCCCCAATAATTCCTGCGCTGATAAAACCGCTCTTGAGGTTCATGCCCCGCCTCTCCACACCCTTTATTTGAGGCATTATCGGGGATAAGCTTCCATGTGTCTATAAGTTTCCATTTGTCTATTAGTTAGATTTCTTTTCCTGCCTTGTCGTCAAGCAGGGGAGACATTTCCCAGAGGGCTGCTCCCCCAATGGTTCCCGTATCGTTGATTTTCACTAAATAATCATGGGCGCCGGGAAGTCTGCCGCTGGCGAGGCAATATGTTGGTTCACACCATAAGAATGCCCCCTAAAATGCAGGTGTATATTCCTGGCGTCCATTCTGTCTGCATTTTGGACATAGACACTTAGTCGAAATCCTGACTATTCCACGATGCCCTATTTAGGCGTGCAATCAGAGCAAGGCTGCATATCACTTGCAGCCTTGAATATAGAGTTAGATTGGCTGTGCTGTGTAGGAACGAATATTCGCATCCCATCTAATCCTCCTAAGGAACGAGGCCTGTTAGAACAAGACGGCTGGCAAAGAAACAATCCATGAATTTAGAACAAAACCTCCCGGAAGGGAACAAAAACGAGAAGAGAACAGCCAGCCACTATGCTAAGCCTATTTTCACGGCAATCGCTTAGGACGTAACATAGAAAGAGTTGATAAATACGCATCCAAGGAGAGGTCATGGCGCTATTTGTGACCCGTCATCAGCACGGCGCGGAAACCTGCCCGGCAGGGCATCCTCAGATGGGGCCAATGCTGCTGCGGCACGTGTCCAAGGCTAATGCGGCTAAAAGCGGCATTAAAATCCTGGGCGAGGCCGTGGTAAAAGACCACACGTTTTTATGATTGTGGAAGCGCCGGATATGAAGCGTGTCCAGGACTTTATGGCGCCTTTTGCCCAGGCGGGGAAGGTGGAGGTCTGGGAGGGAGCGACGTGCGAGGCTGTGGTGGCGAGGAAGCACTGCGGCGCTCAGGGGAAGGTGTGGACGGCGGGCAAGATTGGTTAAGCGCATCGGCAAGCCACGAATAAGCGGCTTAACGCGCAAACGAGTCTTACTGGCCAGCCTGGTTTTAGCCATGGGGCTGTGGATGGCGGCCTGCCGGGAGGGGACGCCGACGGCTACGACGGCTCCCACGGATACGCCAACGGTTACATTGCAACCGACGGCGACGTCGGGCGAGATACCGATGGCTACGGCATCGCCCACGCTGCCTGCGCCCACCGCGACGCCGACCACGGCCTCGACACCGACATCGACGCCGCAGGCGACCCCACCCCCAGCGCTTAGGGAGGCGGTGGAGCGCATCCAGGAACTGCTGCCAGGCGTGCGGGGGCTGGATTTCAAGAAGGACACCCCGCCCAGGGTGATGAGGCCGCAGGAGCTGAACGCTTACCTGGCCGATAGGGTAACAGAGGAGAATAAGGAGGACCTGACCAAAGCCCAGCACCTGTACGCGCTGCTGGGCCTGATAGAAGCGGACGTGGACCTGACGAAACTGTTCCTGGCGTTGCTGGGGGAGCAGGTGGCGGGGCTGTTCGACCCTGGGGACGAGTCGCTTTATGTTATCTCAGAGTCCGATAGGATAGGCGTTTACGAGGAGCTGACGCTGGCGCACGAATACACACACGCGCTGCAGCACCAGCATTTCGACCTGAACGGGCTTTCGGAGGGGAATGAGGGCAATTCGGACGCCGGGGGAGCGGTGACGGCGCTCATTGAGGGGGGGCGCGACGCTGACAGAGTTCCTTTACGGGTCGCGGCGGTTCACGCAGAGGGAGATGCAGGAGGCGGTGGGGCGGGACAGGCCGTCGGAGGTGTATGACAACGCTCCGGCGATAATTCGCAAAATTTTGGTGTTTCCATACGCGGACGGGTTCAGGTTTGTCCAGGCGCTGTATGTAGGCGGGGGCTACGATACGGTGGACGGGGCGTTTCGGAACCCACCTCAATCCACCGAGCAGATACTACACCCGTCTATGTACCAGCAGGGCCGCGGGCCGACGACTGTCACGCTGGCCGCCAGCGAGGCTATAACATCGGCGGGATGGGTGGTGGAGGACGAGGACACGATGGGGGAGTTTTTTATCAGGACCTGGTTTGAGGAGGCAATGAATTCTGGAGAGGCGTCGGCGGCAGCGGCGGGCTGGGGCGGGGACCGTTACCGGCTATTTCGGGACGCGGCCGGACGCTACGCGCTGGGAGCGATGACGGTGTGGGACACGCCGAGGGACGCGGAAGAGTTCGAGAAAGCGCTGAAGCGGTATGTGGATGAGGGTCTGCCGGTGGGCATGAAGTCGCGGGTGGCGCGGTCGGGAGCGGAGGTTAGGCTGGCGGTGGCGCCTGATGAAAATACGCTGGCTTTGCTCCTAGAAGGCTTGAACACCGCTTCATAGCCGCTTCCGCGGGTGTGGTAGACTAATAACGTCATTATGACGACGAAGCAGCCCAACAGGACGGGCAGGCGGAAGCCCCTGGCCGGCGCCAACCCGTTCACCATCATCGAGAAGGCCCCGGGCAAGTTCACCCACCTGGTTATGGCTTTTAAAGGCTGGCCCGACGCCAATGAGGGGGCGACAGAAGCGCTGCGGTTTTTCTTACGGAATTTCTCGGCGCGCAAGCTGGCGGAGCTGGACCCCGAAGAGTTCTATGACTTCAGCCAGACGCGGCCAATCGTGAAAGTGTCGAAGGACGGTAAACGGCAACTGGCCTGGCCCAAGAACGAGGTCTTTTATCAGACTTCGGACTCCACGCAGAAAAGGTTCCTTTTTCTCCTGGGAACGGAGCCCAGCTTAAAGTGGCGGACGTACTGCGACGCCGTGCTGAACCTGGCGCAGCAGTATGAGGTGCAGACGGTGCTGCACATGGGGGCGCTGCTGGATGCGGTGCCGCACACTCGCGCATTGAGGGTTACGGGGTCGTCCAACGAGACGGAGCGCAGGCAGTCGTTGGAGTCGTTGAAGATACGGGGGTCAAATTATCAGGGGCCGGTGGGGATACCGTCGGCGATGATGGAGCGGTGCAGCGCCCGAGGTTTGCAGTTCATTACCCTCTGGGGCCACAGCTCACACTATATGCAGACGTCGCCTAACTACAAGCTGACGCTGGGAATTGTCAATTCGGTGCGGCAGGTGCTGGATATCGAGCTGAACACGAAGCCTCTGGAGGAGGCTTCCGAGGCGTTTTTCGCGGAGATGCAGAAGGCTGTGGAGAAGGACTCGCAGCTCAGCGCGTACGTGCAGAAGCTGGAGACGAAGTTTGACGAGGCGGTGGATATAGAGATGCCGAGCGGGGATGAGATGGTGCGGGATGTGGAGGCGTTTTTGAGGGATTTGCGGGATAAGCGGTAGGATCTGTCTCGCTACCAAGACACTGATCTCCTTCTAACTTAGCGAGACCTATTTCGCACAATGCATATCTTGTTTTTAGTCGGGATACCATCCCTGGTCCCTTTCTACTCACGCGTGATGCACAATAATATTCCCTGGTCATAAATTGGGGGACCCTCATCACCCTTTATCTCGCCACGGCGAGCTTACAGCCCTCTTCTCTCGACTACGGGAGAAGAGGGGGCACCTGAGGAGAAACCTACCCCCATCCGACAAAAAAGGGCGCGGTTTTTCATATGTTAAGCCCTCAATGTGCATCAAGCGTCTGCTGGAAGGGGAAGAGGGAGAATCAGATTGGGACACCAAAGCGCCCTCCCAGGTCAACCTACCGCTCAATTTCGGTGAAGACGCGCTTTCGGCCAATGACCATGAAGTGATGGCTGATGCCGATGACAGCCGGTTCATGTTCAACCAGCCTGATTAGGTCTAGGATACGCTTTCTTTTGGCGGGGTCTTTCCAGCGGTCTTCCAGGCCGGGAGCTAGCCAGCCTGGGCCTTCGACGGCCAGGAGGTCTTCGATGACGAAGCCTGCGTCGCTGACCTCGCGCTGGAGTTCTTCGGGACGGTGGAAGAAGGCGGTGGTGAAGAAATCTGGCATGTTACGGGGGTTGCGATGGCGGCCGGACTCGATGTCGGCTTTGATGAGATCGAGGAAGTACTTGTCGTCGATGAGACCTTTGGAGATGCCGTCGTATAGGGAGGCGAAGCGGTTGATGCCGGCGCAGAAGACCAGGCCCTCTTCTTTGAGCACACGATGGGACTCGCGGAGGGCAGTGATGCGGTCGTCGCGGCTGGTGAGGTGGTAGAGGGGGCCCATGAGGAGGAGAGCGTCGACACTGCCGCCGTCCCAGTCCAAGGAGCGGGCGTCGCCGACGGTGGCGCTGGCGATGGGCCTTGGGGACTTTTTGTCGGTATGCCGGGCGGCCTGCTTGACGTGCTTGAGGACAGGGTCTATGAGGTGGACCTGGTGGCCCTTACCAGCGAGCCACTGGGCGTACTTGCCGGGGCCGCCGCCGACGTCGAGGATGAGGGTGGGTGGCCTGGGGAGCCATCGGGTGAGGATTTCCTGGCTGCGGGCGAATTCGACGAGGCCTTGGTCTCTGGACAGCCTATCGCCCTCTTCGAAGGTCTCGTAGTGGGCTAGGACTTCTTTGGGCAGGGGGCGTATCTTGCGGGGCATTTTCTCCACCTTATAATCGCAAGAGGCAAGGGCATTCTATCAGGCTAAGGCAATTTGTGCTTCTCACCTTGAGTCATATAGATGTTTCAGATTAGCTTTCGACCCATTTCGCGCCAGGACTTTCCGCTATTAGTAAAGTGGCTAGCGGCGCCACACGTAGCCGAGTGGTGGGATGACCCTGAGGATTTGAAGTCGGTGGAGACGATGTATTTGCCGTGTATCGACGGGCAGGACTCGACGCGAGTGTTTGTGATAGAAGTGGACGGAGAGGCTGCCGGAATTATTCAGTTGTGGCGGTTGAAGGATTCTGAAGAGTGGGCGGTGTACCAGACGGTGGAGGCGGGCCTGGAAAACGCCGCTGGGATCGATTTTCTCCTGGGAGAAGAGAGGCATGTGGGTAAGGGAATAGGCTCGCAGGCGATACGAGACTTTGTTTCTCTGGTCTTTGATGTCTACCTAGAGATAGACATAGTGCTGTCGGACCCGGAACAGGAGAACATCGCGTCGTGGGTGGCGCTGGAGAAGGCGGGGTTCGAGCGGATATGGGCGGGGGAGCTGGAGAGCAGCAGCGGCCCGAGTTTTCTATATCGGCGCAGGCGAGGTCGGCAGGGGGGATAGCGACATGTGGTCTGAGGGGTTTTCTTGACACACCCTGTGGGCGTGGATAAACTCGGGGCGCACGGAAAGGCGGGTTATGAGCACGCACCAGGCACAAAAAGACATATCGTCGCTGAAGAAGAAGTACATTGGCTTTGTGAGCAAGCCGGTGACGATGGAAGTGGAGAAGGGGCATATTAGAGCTTTCGCGCAGGCGGTGGAGGACCCTAACCCGCTGTGGAATGATGAGGCCGTGGCGCGCAACACTCGCTTAGGCGGGATGGTGGGGTCACCGACGTTTCTGCGGGCGATTCGGACGGAGCGGCTGCAGGAACTGCCTGCCGATTTCCCGTTTAACCGACCACTGGACGGGGGCAGCGAGTGGGAATATTTTGAGCCTGTGAGGCCGGGGGACATAATCACCGGCGTGACGAAAATTGTGGATATCTTCGATAAAACGGGACGGCTGGGACAAATGGTCTTTGTTGTTACCGAGACTACCTACACTAACCAGCTCGGGCAGAGGGTGGCGACCCAAAAAAACACGTCGATTAGGTACTAGAGAATGGGCAAGCAGATTTTTTGGGAGGACGTTAAGGAGGGAATGGAGATACCAACGCTGGTTAAACATCCCTCGACGCGACAGTTGGTGAGGTATGCGGGGGTATCGGGCGACTTTTACGAGATACATTACGACAAGGACTTCGCGATATCGACGGGGCTGGACGGGGTTATTCTCCACGGGGCGCTGAAGCAGGCGTTCCTGGGCCAGCTTATGACCGACTGGATTGGCGAGCACGGGACGCTGCGGAAGCTAGGCGCGCAGTATCGAGGGATGGACAGGCCAGGGGACACGCTGCTTTGCAAGGGGCGGGTGACGAAGAAGTATGTTAAGGGCGGGGAGCATCTGGTGGACTGCGAGGTGTGGGTAGAGAACCAGAAGGGCGAGAAGTTTACACCAGGCGTAGCTACGGCGGCGCTGCCGACCAGGAATCGAGACTGACGCCTAGTTGTCTACCCGTTGTCCACCCCTGGATACGGCGCGATTTTAGCACTAATTATTCATGAACTGAGGAGAAGTCATGGCTGGAAATCTTGAAGGTAAAGTAGCCGTCGTCACCGGAGCGGGGAGGGGCATTGGCCGGGGGGTTGCGCTGCTGATGGCGAAGGAGGGCGCGAAGGTGGTGGTGGCGGATATAGGGGCGGAGCTGGATGGGCGCGGCGGGTCGGCGCAGGTGGCAGACCAGGTGGTGAAGGAGATAAAAAGCGCTGGAGGACAGGCGGCAGCGGCCACCGAGTCGGTGGCGACGATGGCGGGGGGCGAGGCCATCGTCAAGAAGGCGGTGGACGCGTTTGGAAGAGTAGACATAGTGGTGACGTGCCACGGGATATTGCGGGACCGAATGATTTTCAACATGACGGAAGAGGAGTGGGACTCGGTCATCGCAGTGCATTTGAAGGGGACGTTCACGGTGGTGAAGAGCGCGTGCGTGATGTTCAGGCAGCAACGCTCGGGAAGGATTATAACGTTCAGCTCCGAGTCCGGACTGATAGGGAACTCGGGGCAAGCCAACTATGGTGCGGCGAAGTCTGGCATCGCGGGGTTCACCAAGGTGGTGGCGAGGGATATGGGGCGGTACGGGGTGACAGCCAACTCGATTGCGCCCAGGGCCAACACTCGTATGACGGCGGCGATACCGTCAGCGGCGAGCCAGGTGAGAGCAGCGCAGGGGGTGGCGGCCATCGCGGGGGAGGATGACCTGGCGTCGGCGCATCCGGACGACGTCGCGCCTTTTGTGTGCTACCTGGCCAGCGACGCCGCGCAGAACGTAAACGGGCAGACTTTTTTGGTCTATGGAGGCGTGGTGGCGTTAATGTCGCAGCCGAGGGGAATCAAGACGATTTTTAACGGCGGCGAGAGGTGGAGCCTGGATAAGCTGTCGCCGCTGGCGAAGGGGTATTTGACGGCGGGGCTGGTGAATCCGGCGCCTCCGCAGGCGGCGAAGAGTTAAGTCGCCTTGTTTACTTCACGATGGTGGCGCTAGTTATATCGACACGTTTTGGAGATGGAGCAGTGATGGCAAGTGGCAATGATAAAGTAAAGTATCGAGTCCACAGGGTTTCACCCTCATCTCGCCACGGCGAGTCTTCGACCTGCGCCTTCCCCTCCCGATTATCATCGGGATTTCGAATGGATATAGGTTAAGGAGCTCAACATCAAGGGAGAAGGAATTTTCTCGGTGCCGGTCAAGCTTGTCACATTTCCCAAGCCTCAATTACCACCAGGCGTTCAAGGAGGGAGAGTACCAGAAGGAGGCTGAGATGGGAGCCTGCTTAGAGCACTACTTGGAACATATCGGAGAAAATAGAACGGAGCGTAAGAAATGGGGAATCTGTTAAAGGGCAAGGTTGCGATAGTTACAGGCTCGGGCAGGGGCATTGGCAGGGGAGTGGCATTGCTGATGGCACAGGAGGGCGCGAAGGTGGTGGTGGCGGACATTGGCGCGGAGTTGGATGGGCGGGGAGGATCGGCGCAGGTGGCGGACCAGGTGGTGAATGAGATCAAGGCCGCGAAGGGCCAGGCCGTCGGATTTTACGAGTCGGTGGCGACGATGGCGGGCGGCGAGGCGCTGGTGAAGAAGGCGGTGGAGTCGTTTGGACGGCTGGACATCGTGGTGACGTGCCACGGGATTCTTAGAGACCGAATGGTGTTCAACATGTCGGAGGAGGAATGGGACTCGGTTATCGCAGTGCATATGAAGGGGACCTTCAGCATTATCAAGCATGCCTCGGTGCTATTTCGGCAGCAGCGTTACGGGCGAATCGTCACGTTCACCTCTACCTCTGGCACCATAGGAAATACGGGGCAGGCCAACTACGGAGCGGCCAAGGACGGGGTGGCGGGATTCACGCGGGTGGTAGCGCGGGACCTGGGGCGGTACGGCGTCACATGCAATTCGATTGCGCCGAGCGCAAATACACGAATGATTGGGGCAATACCGGACTCAGCGCGGCAGGCGAGGGCGGCGGCGGGGATACAGGCGTCGGGCGGCGGCGCGCTGCGGGGGGAGCCGGAGGATATCGCGCCTTTTGTGACGTGGCTGTCGTCGGACGAAGCGTCACATGTGAACGGGCAGGTGTTTTATGTCACGGACGGGCTGGTGAGCCTGCTGAACACGCCGGAGCCGGCACGGACGATTCGTAAGGAGGGCCGGTGGTCGGTAGACGAGTTGATAAAGGTGTTTCCGATTACGATAGGAGTCGATTTGTTCAACCCGGCCCCCGCACCGCCGCCAGCGCCGCCATCGACGGGGCCGGCGGTGCGGTAGGGTTCATCAGGCTGGCTGGTATGAAAAGCCTGCCTTAGTTCTAATCGGGTCGACCTCATCACTCTTAATCCCTCTTCTTCCCTGGGGGGATACTCGGGACAGGCTCTTTCTGAGAAGAGGGAAAGAATTAAAAGATCACCTCATCATCCCCTAACCCCCTCTTCTCCTATTGCGAAGGAGAAGAGGGGGAACCAGACAGGGACCTCCGAGGCCCATCTGCCCAACCGTGAAAGCCCGTGCGGATAAATAAGCGCTATCGATTCAGCAGGTCAGGGCTTGGGGGCGGTGTCGGCGGGGGAGAAACGGGCGGCCAGCTTGTGGTCTCGGATATTGTCCCAGGTGTCTTTGAGGAGCTCCATGAGGACGAAGTTGTAGCCGGAGCGCTTGACCTTTTTCACAGTGGCGAAACCGCTCTTTTCGAAGGAGCGCTGGGCGCGCTTATTCCAGTCGAGGGTGTGGAGGTAGAGGCGTTGCAGGGAGCTGGAGGAGAAGATGTGGTCTATGAGGGTGACGAGGGCGTCGTAGCCGTAGCCCCGGCCCCAATAGGCCTTGTCGCCGATCATGATGCCGACCTCGGCCTCTTTGTTAACGGCGTCGATGTCGTACCACATGCAGTTGCCGATGTAGAGGCCGTTGAGGGTGTCTACGGAGAGGCGGCGAGTCCAGGGGGTGGGATAGTCGAGCTGCTCTTTGTAGACGCGCTGGAACTCGGAGTAGCTCATGTCCAGGGGGTAGGAGGCGTCGAGGCGGGAGAGCTCATGGTCGGAACGCCATTCGAACTCGTTGGCCGCATCCTCCAGGCGCTTCTCGCGAAGGACGACTTTTGCGCCTCTTAACTCCATCAAGAAGATTCCTGCCCTGTCCTCTCACGGATTTGGGCCAGGGCTTTGTTGAGAATCTTGACCTCATTGGCGAAGGTAAGACGCCGAAGGGCTTCATCCGGGTCGAACCAGGCCACTTCATCAAACTCCGGGTCGTGGTCATCAAGGCTGCCGCCCAGAGCGGTCATGAGATAAAAGTGGACGGTCTTGTTATAGCGTATATGGTCGCCGGCGCTGACGAACCAGTAGTTGATGCTGCCAATGGGCTCTTCCACGGCGACTTTGAGGCCGGTCTCTTCCTGGGCCTCGCGAACGGCGGTCTCTTCAATGGTCTCGCCATCCTCGGGGGTGCCTTTGGGAAGGCTCCATCGTGGAGGCTCTTTGCGGCCACAGAGGGCTATCTTAATCTCATGGCCGTCTCTAGTGTAGACTACGCCCCCTGAGGAAACCGCTTTTTGGGGGCGCAACCGAAGTTTTTTAGTCATTGCTCTGCCCGCGGACCGGATGGTCAATTAATTAAGAATTGTAAGGATGGCCTCTGAGAGCGTCAAGGTGAACTTTAGGCCAAGGGTGCCCACAGGCGCTCATTGCAGTATGATTGAGGGGCTTTGAGCGACGCAGGCAACGTAGTCCAAGGAGCCGCTAATGAGCAGCATCCCCGAGACCCAGGCCCTGCCGCTGCATGAAGCGGCCAAGCGCATGGGCGTCAATTTTAAAGAGGCCAACAGTCCCGCTGATAAGACGGTGAGGGCCAACGGCCTTGAGTTCCACTACCTGCAGTGGGGCGATCCAAAGAAACCAAAGCTTTTGATGCTGCACGGGGTCGCGCAGCAGGCCCATAGCTGGGACTTCGTATCGCTGGCGCTGAGCGACCGGTACTGCGTGATAGCTTTGGACCAGCGTGGCCACGGCGACACGCAGTGGCCTTCTGACCATGACTATTCGGCGGAAGCGCAGCAGAGGGACCTGGACGCGGTGATACCGGCGCTGGGGCTGAAGGGGTTCATACTCGTCGGCCATTCCATGGGGGGACGCAATTCCTACGTGTTCACGTCCAGACACCTGGACCTGGTAAAAGCGCTGGTGATTGTAGACACAGGGCCGGGAGGGGTACGGACGGGTAGCCAGCGCATTCGTCGGTTTGTCACGCTGCCCGACGAGCTGGACAGCTATGAGGAGTTCGCCGAGCGGGTGAAGGGGTATACAGGCCGACCAACGTGGATGGTGCACGGGAGCTTGCAGCACAGCATCAAGCGGCTGCCCAACGGAAAGTGGACGTGGAAGTACGACAAGGCAATTAGAAGCCCAGACTTCAAGCCGCAGAACTGGCCGCCGGAGAGGCTGTGGGCAGCGCTGGAGAAGATAAAGTGCCCGACGCTGGTGGTGCGCGGCGCCAACACGGACGTGCTGTCGGAGGAGACGTTCCAGAGAATGCTAGAGGTCGTTCCTGGAGCAAAAGGGGCCACCATAGCCAAGGCGGGCCACCTGGTGGCGGGCGATAACCCGTCGGGCTTCCTGGAAGCGCTGGAGCCGTTCCTGAAGAGCGCCGCATAATAGCATTTGCTTTTTTGGCAGGCTCAGTCTCTAGGAAGGGGCAACGCGGGCGTATAGACTATTGCCATGCCTAAATTGCGCTCTCTGATATTTATTGCGGCCTTAAGCTTGATGCTGGCGGCGTGTTCGGTCTTAGAGACGACGCCAACGTCGCCCCCGCCTATCAGCATTAAGGACGTGACGCCGGTCTTACAGCCAAACATTACGCCATCGGCCAAGACGACGCCGAGTCCCAGCCGGACCGCAGCGCCTGGCGCTAGCCTGACGCCTGACAGTTCGCCGGGGGCTTACGGGGAGGCGGAAGTGAAGTCGCACGAACGTGTGAACCTGTTTCGCGACGGCGAAGGGCTGAGGGTGATGGCGTTCAACGACGCGCTGTCCGCGGTGGCGAGGAAGCATTCCGAGGACATGTACCGCCGTAGATTCTTTGAGCATATAAATCCCAGCGGCCTCAGCCCACAGCAACGAGTGGAAGCGCCGGGGCTTAGAGATTTTTCGTGCGGGGAGAACCTGTACAAGGTGGAGAACGCGAGATCGAACGATGCGGGGGTAATCGCGGAGGAGGCTTTCGACGGGTGGTTTAACAGCCCGGGGCATTACGAAAACATGATCACGCCTAAGTGGAACGTGGGCGGAATGGGAGTTTTCGTGGAGCGCAAGACACTGGCGGGAGACGCTGCGCCCGTGCGCTACGACATTTTTGTCACCCACCTGCTGTGCCGCGATATTTCCGGATACAACCGGCTGAAGGCGGAGTACGAAGAGGCCAACGCCCTGTATAAGGGGCTGCTGGCGGAGTTCGAGAAACTAGAAGGCGAGTACGAGGTGGCGCAAGAGCGGTATCGCAATCGTGAGGTGCCTTTTTCAGAAGTGGAGGCGGTTTATAGGCGTTTGCAGGAGGCGCATGAGAGGCTGAATGCGCAGGTGGAGGTGGTGAACAGGCTGGTGAGGCGGCTGAACACTGAGGCGGAGGCCGAGGCCTAGCCGGACTTCTTAAAGGAGTCAGCGGCCTGGCCCTGGGTTTTGAGGGCTTCTACGTCTGCCTTGGTGATAGGAGCAGCAGCGGGGACTTCTTCGGCGCTGTGACGGATCAGGGCGTGGGCGCGAGGGAGGATGAGGTCGCACTTAACGAAGGCGCCGTCCTGGGTCTTCCAGGGAACGTCCATGACCTCCAGGAACTGGGCGCTGTAGTCCTTGAAGATGCCGACGTGTTCTTCGATGACACCCTGGCTGTTGGTAATTTCCAGCACAATCATGTGGCCGATGTGCTTCTCCAGGATGGGGTCATAGGAGGCGCCTACGTAGCCCAGGACATCGCTCTGGGCGCGGGCGAGGTGGGCCTGCTGGGAGGAGACGGCGCGAAGGGCGGGATTGGCGCTTTTGACGACGCTGGTGGCAGCGCTGATGGAAGCGCCAAAGGAGTCTTTGAGGGTGTTGAGCATGTTTCGCGTGTGCCGCAGAAATCGTTTGGAAGCGGGAGGGTGGTAGGCGCGCTCCAGTTCGTCCAGGCGCAGCTCCTGGCTTTCGGGAGACAACTGGTCAAGAAAGCGAAAGAAGGCGTAGATGGAGTTGAACTCCTCTTTGAAGAGGATAAAGCTGGTCTCGACGTGGCCGTCGTCCCAGTAGTTGCCCTTGTATCTGAGCTCCACGCCCGAGGTCTCGACATCCAATTCACCCAAGACACGCTTACCGTTCTTTAACTGGATGGTGGTCAAATAGTCCTGGAAGTGTTTGAGGCAGGGGTCTTTTCGCCGGCCAGACAGAAAGAAGCCTATGAGGCTGGAACCGACGATGATTGCCACCATCCAGAAGATTACCGAGTTGAACACCAGAGACTCCTAGCAAATCCTTACTATCGTCTGGTTAGGGTCGTGAGCAGACCCCGCATCCCCCACCAACCCCCTATTCCTTCGGCATACTCAGGACAGGCTCTAACCTTCCCTCCCGATTGGCATCGGGATCCCGGATTGATATGACTGAAGGATCTCGACCTCAAGGGGGAAGGGACCTGAGGGGAGACAGATGCCTCACTACCCTATCAAAATCTTAACACCCATAGGAGAGTAGAACCTAATTTCTTTAATCAGCAAAGCCTTAAATGGCCCCTGGCATTGTATCTCTAAGATTAGATAAGGCCGCAACCGCCCTCTGGTTATCTTCCTGGTTATTGTAAAAGTAGGGGGAGAAGCGCACGCCGCCGGGACGGGCGTCCACGATGATTTTCTGAGCCTTGAGGCCGTCGACGACGCGATGGGGGTCTCTGGCGTTGACGATGGTGATGCTGGCGTGGCGTGCAGGGTCGGAGGGGATGCGGAGGTGGAAGCCGGAGGAGCGGAGGCGGGAGACGAGGTCGGCAGTGAGGGAGGAGGTGCGGGAGCGGAGGGCGTCTGAGCCGATGGACTGGACTAGCTGAATGCCAGCGTAGGCGGCGTAGACGGCGGCCATGGATGGGGTGCCGGCCTCGAAGCGGCGGGCGTCGTCCTTGTAGACCATTTTCTGGGGGTTGAAGGCGAACTGGTCTCGATGGGCGAACCAGCCGGTGGCGGTGGGTTGGAGGGTGGGTATGAGGTCGCGTTGGACGTACATGTAGGCGATGCCGGGGCCGCCCAGGAGCCACTTGAGGCCGCCGGTGATGAGGATGTCGGCGCCGAGGGCGTGGACGTCGGTGGGGAGCTGGCCGGTGGCCTGATAATCGTCAATCAAGAGCAGAGCGCCGCGATCGTGACAGATTTTAGACAGGGCCTGAATGTCCTGAATCCAGCCGCTGGTGAAGAAGACGCGGCTGGTGGCGACGAGGGCGGTGCGGTGGTCGATGTGGGCGGCGAGACGTTCTAAGTCAATGGTGACGTTGTCGTCGGAGGGGACGATGGCGGTGCGGATGCCGCGGGGCTCCAGGGCGAGGAAGTGGTGGGCGACGGTGGGGAAGTCCAGGGCGGTGGTGACGACGTTGGGACGGCGGGAGAAGTCCAGGGAGGAGGAGATGGCGGCGAGGCCAGAGGAGATGTTGGGGGTGAGGGCGATTTCGGACTCGGAGGCGTGTATGAGGGAGGCAAAGTCGCGGCGGAGGGCGGCGAGTTCGGCCATCCAGGGGCCGTACCAGGCGGAGGCGCCCATTTGGGTCCAGAGGTCGAGAAATCGGTTGACGGCGTCTCGGGAGGAGGTGGAGAGAAGGCCGAGGGAGCAGGAGTTGAGGTAGGTGACGTTATGGAGGGTGGGGAATTGGGAGCGGAGGGAGGGCCAGGATGGCGGCACGCTGAGCACCTTGCGTATAAAGTGGTCGGCTGGTGCCCCCAAGGGGATTCGAACCCCTGATCTCCGCCTTGAAAGGGCGGCGTCCTAGTCCACTAGACGATGGGGGCGGTGCAAAGATTCAGTATAACGGGGATTGGGGAGTGTTTGCCAGAGCGAGTTTTAAGGCTGGACAAGTACCAGCAGGCACGTGATGCGCAATACATACCTGGTCATAAGCGGGATACCATCCCCTTTTTCCCTCTTTCCCGACTGCATCGGGACTGAGTACAGCCTACTGGAAGGGGAAGAGAAAATAGGCTCACCTCATCACCCTCTAACTCCCTCTTCTCCTTGGACAATAGGAGAAGAGGGAGAACCAGATGGAACAGGAGCCCATCCATTCACAGAGCGTCGGCATAACAGATTCTTCGATTATTTTCGGGTATGGGAGGGGCGACAAAAAGGGTAACTAGGGGTAGACGGCGAGGGCTTCTAGGGCGGTGGTCTCGGGGAGGCCGAGCATTAGGTTCATGTTCTGGATGGCGGAGCCGGCGGCGCCTTTGACCAGGTTATCCAGGCAGCTTATGACCATGAGGCGGTTGGTGCGGATGTCTACGGTTGGGTAGACAAGGCAGAGGTTGTTGCCCAGGGTGTGCTTAGTCTGGGGCGGCGCGTTGACTACCTTTACGAAAGGCTCGTCTTTGTAGAAGTCTTTATAGATTTCCACGATGCGTTTTTCGGCCTCAGAACCGGAGCCGACAACGTCTTCCTGGAGCCTGGCGTAGCAGGAGCTGAGGATGCCGCGGGTCATGGGGATGAGGTGGGTGAGGAAGGTGACGGCGGGAGGGCTGGCGGAGTATCGGCCCAATTCTTGGGTGATCTCAGGGAGGTGACGATGGCCTTTGACGGAGTAGGCCATGACGTTTTCGTTGACCTCTGAGAAGTGGGTGGTGAGGCTGAGGCCGCGGCCGGCGCCAGAGACGCCAGACTTGCTATCGATGATTATATCTGGGCTGATGATGCCGTTTTTGACGGCGGGGGCCATGGCAAGGATGGCGCTGCAGGGGAAGCAGCCCGGATTGGCGATGAGGCGGGCGGAAGGGATTTCGTCGCGGTGGAGCTCGGTGATGCCGTAGACGGCCTCTTTCAGATACTGGGGGCCCGGGTGATCGACCTTATACCAGGTCTCGAACTCCTTGACGTTTTTGAGCCGGAAGTCGGCGCTGATGTCCACCACCTTGACGCCCTTGTCGAGGAGGGGGATGCACTGCTCGGCGCTGGCCTTGTGGGGAAGGGCGGAGAAGACCAGGTCGACGGAGCCGGTAAGCTCAGCTTCGATGGTGAGGCCCAAGTCGGACAGATGGGGGAAGACGTCGCCGAGCTTCTGGCCGGCGGAGCTTCGGCCGGTGACGGAGGTGATTGTTACCTCCGGGTGGCGGTAGAGGAGGCGGGCTAGCTCGGAGCCGGCGTAGCCGGTGACGTTGATGATGCCGACTTTGGTGGTCATGGGACACCTATGCTTACGAAAAGGTTAGAAGGGGAAAGTATAGAGGGAGGGAGGATGGGGCGTAAAGGTTACAAGAGGTTGGCCGTAAGTGTAGCGCGGTCTATGCGCTAGATCCTTCTCTTAGTTCAGGCTGACAGGTTGTTTTATTACCTATCCTTGGATTGCGCTAGCTTACGTCTGGGAAAGGGGTAGGCGACAAAATGGAGGGTTATGCTGGCGGACGGCGTGTTGAGGTTTCTCGACTTTCCCATTCGGCTACATCCGAGTACAAGCCGATAGATCGAGCTTCTCCAATTGAATAAAAACTAAGGTTGGGGAGACTTCGCTCAGGGCTAAAGGGCCGATGGATAGGCCTCCGCATTGTATAAGCAGGCTGTGGCGGAGCTCACCGAAATGACGTAACACCCTGCCCCACCCCCGACCGCTTGGCATTCGTTAGCTTTTTCTTGGGGGGCTTTTTCATTGCGATGCCGGCGGAGGGGCAACCGGGGGCGAGGACGCAGGCGTCGCAGCGGGGGCGCTGGGCGTGGCAGACCTTGCGGCCGTGGGTGATGAGGGCGACGTGGAAGGGGTAGACATCGTCGGGTTCCACCATGGCTTCGAGGATATCGTGGGCGTCGTCGGCGCTGACTTTGGGACCGATGAGGCCGAGGCGCTTGGACACCCGGTGGACATGGGTGTCCACGGCCATGGCGGGCATGCCGAGGGAGAAGCAGAGGATGACGGCGGCGGACTTGGGGCCGATGCCTGGGAGACTTCGGAGCCAGGCCTTGGCTTCCGGCAGGGGGAGGTCTTTGAGGAAGGTGAGGTCCAGGTTGCCGCGCTTCTCTTTGATGAGGTTGAGGATTTGCCTGATACGGGGGGCTTTGACCCTGGCGAGGCCACCGGTCTGGATGGCGCGCTCGATACGGGGGATGTCGCCGTCAGCGACGGCATCGAGGGAGCCGAACTCGCGCATGAGGCTGTGGAAGGCGCGCTCGGAGTTGTAGTCGGAGGTGTGCTGGGAGAGGATGGTGAGGACGACTTCCTCAGCGGGGTCCAGGCGGCTGGCGTGCTGGAAGGGGCCGTAGGAGGAGCCGAGGAGGCGGATGATTTCGGGGGCGGAGAGCCGGGCGCGGCCTCGCTTCTGGATGCGCTTGCGGGGTCGAGGTTTGGGGCTGGGTTTAACGGCGGGCACGGGAGGGATGATAGCACATAAAAAGGTTGACAGTGCAAACGTGAGATGATTAAATAGCAGGGTACGGGTACCTATTAATTTGCTAACGAGGGGACGGTGCCACCCAATGGGGTGACCCGTCCCCTAACTCTTTTATTTTGTTATCAACCCAAGAATTCCGCCATTTTGATGAATCCGTTTGTCGAATTTCTGGCTGTCGGGAAAAGACCTAGGCAAGATTTCTTTAGAACTTCCGCTACAAGATGAGCCAATTGAAGGGCTCCTGTGTAACTTGAGTCAGAGATAGTGACGTAATCCACTCTAGGTATCCTAAATGGCTTACTTAGGCCAATGATCTTGTGACTAGAGAGGTATTCCTCCAGATTCCTTCTCTGATCAGCATTGACAGCGATTCTGTCAATAACAGCGTCTAGGCTCCTATCCACAAAATCATCTAAGTCGCTGTAATGAAACTCAAGCGCGCGCCTGAGCAAATAATTCCTCAATAGGTGCGAAGACTCTATTTTCTCTGAGCGGGTGCTATCTTCGTCAACGAGATATTTCCCCTTGTACCGTGCCTTATTTATATAGAACCCGCTAGCTGAAACCTTCCCGAAATTAGCGAGTTCACCCAGTTGAATGAGTAGATTTGAAGCTGGTTGTGCCCCTGGGTCTATTTGAAAGTCTCTGTACAAACGGCGACGCCAACGTTTTTCAGCGAGAATCTCACGGATCCTTCCATACTCAATTACTGAAACCTGGATTAGGCCAAACCCAAAAATTGGGGTGCCTTTTGGACCAAGGTCTCCAGTTTCGTCCACAAAAATAAAGTGGGAAGGCATGATTAATTTAATCTGGATGCCCAAATTTAATTAGGTGGCATTCTAACCCAAGCTACCTCTTTTCTTAAACCTCTATTGCAGTTATATTCAAAACTAGCACCGCCAGAGAAAGGTTCCCATGGACAACAATCTGCGAGACCGGATCAGCGAAGCGATGAAGGGGCATGAAGCCCAGTATATCGAGGTGAGGGTGGACAGCAGCGAGTCAGCGTATATTCGATACCGAGGACGGGAGTTGGAGGAGGTGGGGCGGAGCTCATCGGGGGGCGGGTGCGTGCGGGCGCTGGCGGGAGGCGGGTGGGGGTTTGTGTCGTTCAACAGCCTGGATGGATTGAAGGATAAAGTGAAGGCGGCGGTACGGAATGCGCGGCTGGTGGGCGGTGAGCCGATAAAGCTGGCGCCGGTAGAGCCGAAGGTGGACTCGGTGAAACGGGCGGTGAAGAAGGACCCGACGTCGATACCTCTTGAGACCAAGAAGAGGCTGATGGACGAGTATGTATCGGAGATATGGAGCGTGCCGGGGATATCGACGTCCACGGTGGGGTACGGTGATGGGAAACTGCGGCGAGTTTTCGCCAACTCGGAGGGGTCGTACATTGAGCAGGAGAAAACCGACATAACGCTGCGGCTGAACGCGGTGGTGCGGAAGGACGGGGATGTGCAGCAGTCGGGGCAGAGCATCGGGTCGCCGGGGGAGTATTCTGAGATAGAAGGGCTGCACAAAGAGGCGCGTGGTGTGGCGCAGCGGGCGGTAGAGCTGATGGCGGCGCCGCAGGTGAAGGGCGGCGAGTACACGGTCATCATCGAACCCATCCTGGCGGGAGTGTTTATCCACGAGGCCTTTGGTCATCTTTCCGAGGCGGACCATGTTTACGAGGACCCCAAGATGAGGGAGATTATGGTGCTGGGCCGGAAGTTCGGCGGGAAACACCTCAACGTGGTGGACGGAGCGGGGGTGCCGGGGCTACGGGGCAGTTATGCTTATGACGACGAGGGCGTGCCTTCCACCAAGAGCTATTTGCTGAGGGAGGGCGTGCTGGTAGGCCGGCTGCACTCGAGGGAGACGGCGGCGAAGCTGGGGGAGGGGGTAACGGGGAACGCGCGGGCCATCGGGTCGTCGTTCCCGCCGATTGTGCGGATGACCAACACGTACATCGAAGGCGGCGAGGCGACGGCGGAGGAGTTAATATCGGAGGTCAAAGACGGGCTGTACGTGAGCAACTGGTACGGCGGGATGACCAGCATGGAGCAGTTCACCTTTTCGGCAGGGGAGGCGTTTAAGATTCGCAACGGGAAGGTGGAGGAGCTGGTGAGGCCGGTGATGCTGACGGGGAACCTGTTCACCACGCTAGAGAGCCTGGATGCGGTGGCTAACGACCTGTCGATGAACCAGGGGGGAGGATGCGGGAAGGGCGGGCAGTCGCCGCTGGCGGTGTCTAACGGGAGTCCCCATATTCGAATACAGAGGTGCCTCATTGGCGGCCGATAAGAATACCGACAAAAAGATGATAGAAGAGGTGCTGGAGCGGGCGAAAAAGGTCTCCAGCCAGGCGGAGGTGTTCCACGTACGGCGGTGGAACGAGCCGGTGGGATTTGAGGCCAACCGGTTAAAGACGCTGGAGAGCCGCGAGTCGTCAGGGATGGCGCTGCGGCTTATCAAGGACGGGCGCGTCGGATTCTCGTCCACGTCGCAGGAGGGCGGGGCAAAGCGGCTGGTGGAGGACGCGCTGGAGACGGCGCCTTTTGGACCGACGGCGGCCTTTGATTTTCCGAAACGGAAGAGGTTCACACGCATCGACACCTACGACCCGTCGGTGGAGAAGCACCCGATGGAGTCGATGGTCAACCTCGGGCAGACGATGATCGACCGGGCGAGGGAGCACGAGAAGGAGCTGCTGTGCGACGCCGGAGTGAGCAGGGATGTCAGCACCCTGACACTGATGAACACCAACGGGGGTTATGCCCAGTACAGCACCAGCGTATTTTCGGTGGGAGTAGGCGGGACGCTGATTCGAGGGACGGACATGCTGTTTTTGTGGGAGGGGAAGAGCGCCTGCAACCCCATCACCGACTACCAGCCGCTGGTGGACGGGCTGATACAGCAGTTGGAATGGGGCAGAGACATAGCGTCGCCGGCTAATGGCGTGGTCGAGGCGGTGTTTACGCCCCGGGGTGTGTCGTCGGCGCTGCTGTCGCCGCTGATGGCGGGGTTCAACGGCAAGCTGGTGCTGCAAGGGTCGTCGCCGCTGGTGGGGAAGCTGGGGCAGCAACTTTTGGACGAGAGGATCAGCCTGTGGGACCAGCCCGACCTCCCCTTTGTCCCAGGCAGCCGCATGTGCGATGATGAAGGCGTGCCCAGCAAAGCTATGCCCCTCATCGACAAAGGCGTGATATCGAACTTCCTGTACGACCTTCAGACGGCGGGGCAGGCTAAGACGCATAGCACCGGCAACGCGCATCGCGGTCTGGGAAGCCTGCCGTCGCCGGGGGTGAGCGTCACGGTGGTGTCGGAGGGGGAGGCATCGTTTGAGGATATGGTGTCGAGCATCAAGGACGGGATAGTGGTGGAGAGGCTGCTGGGCGCGGGACAGAGCAACATACTAGGCGGCGATTTCAACGCCAACGTGCTGCTGGGTTATCGCATCGAAAACGGCAAAATTACGGGTAGATTAAAGAATACAGTGATAAACGGCAATGTTTATACTGTACTCAAAAAGGTCCAGGCAGTGGGCAAGGACGCCCGGTGGGTGGGCGGTTCGCTAAAGACTCCGAGCATATATTGCGCCGGTGTATCGGCGGCCACGAGGGGGTAGAGACAAGGTTATGCCGCTGGAGCGGTGTTTAAACGAAATCAAGAGCGAAGGGGCTATACCCGCGCACACAGTCCTATATGAGCTATCTAACTTAACCTCAGACCAGGTAGAACAATTCGGATCGACGTGGAGCGAGGTGACGCCGCAAAGACGCCTGGCTATCGTCGACCGGCTGGTGAGCCTGGCCCAGGACAGCGCGGAATTGGACTTCAGCGTGGTGCTGCGGCGCTGCATAGAGGACGAAGAGGAAGAGGTGCGCAGGCGGGCCATCGAGGGCCTGTGGGAGTATGAGGAGCGGCAGCTTATACCAGTCCTGTGCAGGACACTCCAGGGCGACTCGTCGACGAAAGTGCGGGCGACGGCGGCGATGGGGCTGGGGAAGTTCGCGTCGCTGGCGGAGGAGGGGAAGCTGCTGCGCCGCGACGGGCAGAGGATTCAAGAGTGCTTGATGAAGTCGCTGGTGAACCAGAAAGAGGAGATGGAGGTGCGGCGGCGCGCACTGGAGTCCGTGGCGGTGTTCAGCGCCAACGGCATCGCAGACCATATTAAGAAGGCATACAACAGCAGCAGCCTTGAGTTGAGGTGCAGCGCCATATACGCGATGGGCAAGACGGGCGAGCCGCTATGGCTCAGTATTCTCGTCAAAGAGTTGAAAAGCTCGACGGCGGCCTTAAGGTACGAGGCGTCGTCGGCGTGCGGGGAGCTGGGGGAGGAGGACGCCATTCCGCACCTGATACCGCTCATCGGTGATGACGACTTGCAGGTGCAACTGGCGGCGATTCGGGCCATAGGGTCGATCGGGGGGCCGCTGGCGAAAAAGGCGCTGCGCCGGTGCTTGAAGTCGGGGGACCCGGCGGTGGAGGACGCGGCGCGGGAGTACCTGGAGATGGCGGAGACGATGGAAGACCCGCTGGGGTTTAAGTATTAGGTCAGCCTCAAGATTCCTGGCGCTGGTTCTGTGGCGCTGCGGAGAAGGGAAATGGCGAGGTGACCTCTCCCCTACGTTGGGTACGGCCGGCTGGCAGTAGTGAAAGGGACGTGGTTGCAGTCACGATGATTAGATTCCCTTCGACCAGGCTCAGGACAGGCTTCGACTGCGTCTCAGCAACCGTCTTTAGAGTTAGGCATAAATCACCTTAGGAGAAAGATGCCAAGGGGTCTTATGTTTGAGCATAGCGTTGAGGATGGTAAGGAGCTTGCGCATGCAGGCCACCAGGGCCACCTTCT